>JBCCFN010000025.1:0-26708 GCA_039029715.1 Actinomycetota bacterium
AGGAAGTTCTGGTTGGCCTTCAGGTCGGGGTAGGCCTCGGACACCGCGAGGAGCCGACCGAGGGCCCCGCCGAGGGCCCCTTCGGATTGGGCCAGGTTCTGCATGGCCTCCAGGTTCTCCGGATCACCGGACACCTCGATGCGGGCCTGGGTGGCGGCGGCCCGAGCGGCGACAACGGCCTCCAGGGTCTCCTTCTCGTGGCTGAGGTAGCCCTTGACCGTCTCCACCAGGTTGGGGATCAGGTCGTGGCGACGCTCCAGCTGGACGTCGATCTGGGCGAAGGCGTTACGGACCGACTCCCGCAGGCGGACCAACTTGTTGTAGATGCTGGCGATGAACACCCCGATCAGAACGACCAGGATGACCAGGATGATGACGGCAATGAGCATGTGCGCTTCCCTTTCTACCGGGGTGCCAGCATGCCACCGAGGTGGCCCGGCATCCACCGCGCACCGATCACAACGCCGGCCGGCGCCAGGAAGTTCCCGATTTCCACCAACGACCGCCTGCAGGGAACTGGCGACGCCCCGAGTGGTCGTGCATGGTGGTGGCCATGCAGTTCGACCTGGAACAGACCGACGCCCTCCTGTCCACCACCCGGGCGGTCCGAAAGCGCCTCGACTTCGAGCGCGAGGTCCCGGATGACGTGTTGCTGGAGTGTCTCCAGCTGGCGGTCCAGGCGCCAACCGGGTCGAACCGTCAGGGCTGGCGGTGGATGGTGGTCCGCGACGCCGAGAAGAAGGAGGCCCTGGCCGACATCTACCGACGGGCCGGCGGGGCCTACCTGGCCGACGCGGCCAAGGACGCAGACCAGGGCAGCCAGACCGGGCGGGTCATCGACTCTGCCAACTACCTGGCCCAGCACCTCGGCGAGGTGCCGGTCATGGTCATCCCGATGATCATCGGCCGACTCCAGGACGGCACGACCAACTCGGCGGCCGGCCTGTTCGGCTCGATCATCCCCGCCATGTGGAGCTTCCAGCTGGCGCTGCGGAGCCGGGGCCTCGGTAGTTGCTACACCACCCTCCACCTCGGGCTGGAGCAGGAGGCGGCCGAGCTGCTCGGCATCCCGGAACACATGAGCCAGGCCGGCCTGTTGCCGGTGGCCTACACCAAGGGCACCGACTTCAAGGCGGCCAAGCGGGACCCGGTGGAACAGATCACCTACCTCGACACCTACAAGAACCCGATCCGCTGACCGGGTCGGACCGACCCCACGTCGTCATCCTCGGGTTGATGGGGGTCGGCAAGACGACGACGGGCCGGGCCTTGGCCGCCGCGCTCGGCGTCGACTACCTGGACTCCGACGCTGACATCGAAGCGGCGACCGGTCGGACGGGCGGCGAGATCGCCGATGCCGACGGGGTCCCGGCCCTCCACCGGCTGGAGGCCGAGGTCCTGCTCGCGGCCCTGGCCCGGCCGGAACCGGCCGTCATCGGCGCCGCGGCCTCGGTGGTGGAGCGAGACCATGTCCGGCAGGCGCTCGACGATCGAGCCCGGGTGATCCGCCTGGTGGTGCCGCCCGAGGTCGCACTGGCCCGCCAGGCCACCGGCGCCCACCGGCGACCGATGACGGCCGAGGAGTTGGAGGTGCTGGCAGCCAGGCGGGAACCGCTGTTCGCCGCGGTCGAGGACCTGCGGTTGGCCGCCGATCGACCGACCGCGGCGCTGGTTGACGAGGCGCTGGGCTTCCTCGGGTCGACCTGACAACCGGGCGCCGAACCGGACGTCCGGGGGTCACAACCTGACGCCGCGGCTGCACAACCGGACGACCCGCGGGCGATGCTGCGCCACCGCTTCAGCAGACGATGTTGGTGCCGTAGCTTCACCCCATGCCAGCAACCACGGCGTTCGGCCGCACCCAATCCCTCCATCAGACCGGCGGTCAGGCGGGCTCGCTCGGTCGGGCCGAGGCGGTCCGGTTCCTGCAGCGGACCACATTCGGACCGACCCCGGAGGACGTGGACGAGCTCCGCCGGATCGGCATCGACGCCTGGCTCGATCGCCAGATCGCCATGCCGGTTGAACGGACCCATCTGTCCCGCCGGATCGAGTTCGGCAGCACCCTGCCGTCGATCTGGGAGACCTTCCTCTCCGCACCGGATCAGTTCCGCAAGCGCTACGCCTACGCCCTGTCCCAGATCTTCGTTGCGTCGGAGATCGTGGTCGGCAACGAACGGATCGCCAACTACGCCGACCGGTTGGAGGCCCACTGCTTCGGGACCTACCGCGAGCTGCTGGAGCAGGTCACCCGCAGCCAGGCGATGGGCCAGTACCTGACCTACGAGCGAAACCAGCGGGCCGATGAGTATCGGGGCACCGTGCCGGACGAGAACTACGCCCGGGAGATCATGCAGCTGTTCAGCATCGGGCTGTGGGAGTTGAACCCGGACGGCACCCGGGCCCTCGATGGTGGCGGCAACCCGATCCCGACCTACGACGCAGACGACATCATCGGTCTGGCTCGGGTCTTCACCGGCTTCGAGATGCCATACGGCGACCTGACCGTGTTCGAGCGGCCGATGCGGACCGACGGCGGCTTCACCAGGGAATGGCACGAGAAGGGCGAGAAGCGCTTCCTCGGCGCCACCATCCCGGCCGACCCCAACCGCACCCTCGACCAGAGCGTGACCCTGGCCCTCGACATCATCGCCGCCCACCGCAACGTCGGCCCGTTCATCGGCCGGCAGCTGATCCAGCGGCTGGTGACGTCCAATCCGTCGCCGGCCTACGTCGCCCGGGTCGCCGCCGTGTTCGGCGACGACGGCCGCGGCGTCCGGGGCAACCTCGCGGCGGTGGCCCGGGCCATCGTCACCGACCCCGAGGCCAACCAGATCGACCCGCCGGCCGACTTCGGCAAGATCCGGGAACCGGTGCTCCGGTTCAGCGCGGTGGCCAGAGCGCTACGGGTCTCGTGCACGGCCAGACCGTGGCCGCTGTCCTCGCTGGCCGACCGGGCGACGTCACTCGGCCAGCAGCCGTACCGGGCCGGCTCGGTGTTCAACTTCTACCGACCGGGCTACACGCCGCCCCGGACCGCCGTCGGCGACGCCGGCATGGTTGCTCCGGAGCTCCAGATCACGGACGAGACGACAACGATCGGCTGGATCAACTACCTCCAGACGTTCCTGACCCAGCCGCCCCAGAGCGGCAACGCCCGGGTCCAGTTCGACATCGGCGACCTCCTGGCCATCGCCCCGGACCTGACTGTGACCCGGGCCCAGGCGACGATGATCGTCGACGAGGTGGCCGCCCGGCTCTGCCCGTTCGGGCTCGACCAGACGGCCCGGGACCGGATCGTCGAGGCGGTCGAAGGCGTGGCCAATCCCTCGATCTCCGCCGGCGACACCCGCAACCGCGACCAGCTGCTCCGGGAGCGGGTCCTCGGCGCCGCCCTGCTGGTCGCCGCCACCACCGACTTCATCCACGAGCGCTGAGCCGCCAGACAACGGCGGAAGGACGTCACGAACATGCCAACCCCCAACGACGATCCGCACCCGTCCCACGACGGTGCGACTCGACCGATCGATGTCACCGGCACCCAGAGCCGGCGACAGTTCCTCCGCCGACTCGGCCTGGTGGCCGGCGTCGGTGCCGCTGCGCCCTGGGCCCTGGAGCTGGCGTCGCTGGCGTCTGCCTCCGGCGAGGCGGCAGCAGCGGCCGGCGGGGCGGACGACTACCGAGCCCTGGTCTGCGTCTTCCTGTTCGGCGGCAACGATCAGTGGAACACCTTCATTCCAACCGACCCGGCCGGCCACGACGCCTACCGGCAGGCCCGCAACGGCATCGCCCGTGGCCTGGACGAGGTCCTCCCGGTCTCGCCGCTCGACGGCTTCAGCGGGACCGGCTCGTTCGGCTTCGCCCCCGAGCTCGGCCGCCTCCGGGCCCTCTTCGACCGGGGCGATGCCGCAGTCGTTGCCAATGTCGGCACCCTGGTCGGGCCGCTTGACAAGGCCGGCTACGGCGCCGGACAGCCCCGCCCACCGCAGTTGTTCTCCCACAACGATCAGCAGTCGTACTGGCAGGCCGGTGCAGTGGAGGGGGCGGCCACCGGCTGGGGAGGCCGGATCGCCGACTTCCTGCTTGACGACAACGGTGACCACTCGCTGTTCACGTCGGTCTCGGCCGGGGGCAACGCCATCATGATGTCCGGCCGAAACGCGCTCCAGTACCAGGTGTCGAGCCGGGGGGTGACGACGCTGCAGACCGACCGGTTCGCCAACGACTCGATCGACGCCGGCCTCCGCGCCGTGATGGCCCAGCAGCGGACCGGGCTGTTCCCGTCGGCCTACGCAGACACCACCCGGCGGGGGCTGCTTGCGGCGGACGATCTGGCGTCTGCCATCGACCAGGGCGCCGGTTCGGTCGACCTCGGCTCGTACTTCCAGACCGACCAGGCCACAGCGCAGATCAACAACCTGCGGGGGCAGATGGAGATCGTGGCCCGGCTGATCGCGGCGGGGAAGAACGTCCTCGGACTGAAGCGCCAGGTGTTCTTCGTCGGGCTCGGTGGCTTCGACAATCACAGCCGGCTCATGGCCGATCACCTGCCGCTGCTCCAGGCCCTCGACCTGGGCCTGGCCGGGTTCCACGAGGCGACGACCGCCCTCGGGGTCGCCGACCGGGTCACCACGTTCACCGCCTCCGACTTCGGACGATCGCTGCTCAGCAACGGCGACGGGACCGACCACGGGTGGGGAGGTCACCACCTGGTCATCGGCGGGGCGGTGCGGGGCAATCGGGTGGTCGGTGCCGTCCCGGCCATCGCCGACGACGGCCCGGACGACGTGGGCCAGGGCCGGCTGCTGCCGACCATCGCAGTCGACCAGTACGCGGCCACGTTCGGACGCTGGCTGGGGGTGGCCGAGGGCGACCTGGGTGCCGTCGCCCCCAACCTCGGGAACTTCGCCACACGGGATCTCGGCCTGTTCGACCCCGGCTCGATCCCCGTCCCGCCGCCGGGGCCGGAACCGACGACGACCACCGCCCCCGCCACCACCAGCACCACGGCGCCCGGCGACGGAACACCACCGTCGACCGACCCGGACGACCACTACTGCCCACCGGTGCTCCAGGTCTCGCCGGACTGAAACCGCATCGACCGGGCCCGCTCACCCGTGGGAGACTCGATGGGTGAGCGAGCACGACACGATCGCCCCGGACCGCACCGGGCCCGATGACCGGGACCGGCGACCCTTGGCCGAGGCGCGGGGCCTGGTCAAGCGGTTCGGCGACTTCACCGCCGTTGCCGGCATCGATTTCGAGGTCCACCCGGGCGAGGCGTTCGGGTTCCTCGGGCCGAACGGCGCCGGCAAGACCTCGGCGATGCGGATGCTCGGCTGCACCTCTCCGATCACCGAGGGCGAGCTCCAGGTCTTCGGGCTGGATCCGCAGCGGGACGGCCCCCAGATCCGGAGCCGGCTCGGTGTGGTGTCCCAGATGGACAACCTCGACCTTGAGATGACGGTGCAGGAGAACCTGGTCATGTACGGCCGGTACTTCGGCATCAGCCGGTCGGTCTTGGCCGACAAGGTCGAGGAGCTGCTGGCGTTCGGGCAGCTGACCGACCGCCGGGCCAGCAAGGTCGACCCGCTGAGCGGTGGGATGAAGCGTCGACTGTCGATCGCCAGGGCCCTGGTCAACGACCCGGATCTGATCCTGCTCGACGAACCGACGACCGGTCTGGACCCCCAGGCCCGGCAGCTGCTGTGGGAGCGGCTGTGGACCCTGAAGTCCGAGGGCGTCAGCCTGGTGATCACCACCCACTACATGGACGAGGCGGAACAGCTCTGTGACCGGCTGGTGATCATGGACCAGGGGCTGATCGTCGATGAGGGCTCGCCGGCCGCCCTGATCGAGCGACACTGCCCCCGGGAGGTGGTCGAGATCCGCTACCGGTCACCGGACGTCCAGGCGCTCGGCGCAAGGGCGGCCACCGACCTCGGGCTCCGGATCGATGATCTGCGGGACCGGCTGCTGGTCTACACCGATGACGGCGAGGGGGTCATCGCCAAGCTGGAACCGGAACCCGGTGCCATCGCCTCCACCCTGGTCAGGCGGTCGACGCTCGAGGACGTCTTCCTGACCCTGACCGGGCGATCGCTGGGGGAGGGATGACCGCACCGGTGACCGGGCTCCGGACCGTGGCTCGGGTGGCGGAGCGGGAACTCCAGTTCTTCGCCGCGGTGTGGCGGGCCATGGCCTTCAGCCTGTTCATCGCCCCATTCCTCTACCTCGTTGCGATGGGGATCGGACTCGGCGGGATGATGGAGGACGGGGCCGCCGGCCGGCCGGACCTCGGTGGCCTGCCATACCGGACCTTCGTTGCGCCAGGGATCCTGGTCGGGACCGCAGCCCAGTTCGCCGCCGGGTCCGGGCTGTGGCCGGTCATGGCCGGCCACCGATGGCTCGGATTCCACCGGGCGATGGTCAACACCCCGATCGCCCCGACCTCGATCCCGGCCGGGTTGCTGTCATGGATCTTCGTCCGATCATCGGTCCAGGCCGCAGTGTTCCTGGCCATCGCCACCGCGGTCGGAGCGATCGACTCGTGGTGGGGGGTGCTCGCCGTCCCGGTGGCCGGGCTGACCGGGACCGCCTTCGCCGCACCGCTGATGGCCTACACCGCATCGACCGACTCCGACATGGCGTTCGATCCGATCATGCGGATCGTTGTCGCCCCGCTCTATCTGTTCTCCGGGGCGTTCTTCCCCCTGGCGGCAGTGCCGGACTGGATCGCGGCGATCATCCGCATCTTCCCGCTGTGGCACGGGATCGAGCTGGCAAGGAAGGCGACCGCCGGCCTCGACACCGAGTGGCCGATCGCCGCCAACCTCGCGGTCCTGGCGGCCTGGACCGGCGTCGGCTGGCTGGTCGGGCGCCGGACCTTCACCACGAGGCTCGGCTCGTGACCGCGATCGGGATCCGCCCGGCGGCGGGGGCACGGCTGCTCGACCACCGCAGCATGCGAGTGGTCCGCCGCAATGCGGTGCTGGCCCTTCGCAGCTGGCCGATCTTCATCACCCGACTGTTCGAGCCGTACATCTTCCTGTTCTCGATCGGGATCGGGGTCGGGACGCTTGTCGGCGATGTGATCGGCCCGGACGGGACCCCGGTCCCCTACCGGACCTTCGTCGCCCCCGCCATGCTCGCCGGGTCGGCCATGAACGCATCGGTGTTCGCCACCGTCATCGACTTCTTCGCCAAGTTCAAGTGGCGCGGCAGCTACGAGGCGATGCTGGCGTCCCCGATCGGGATCCGAGACCTGGTGTGGGGCGAGTTGCTCTGGATCCTGGCCTTCATCGGGTTTCAGAGCGCCTCGTTCGCCGTCACCATGCTGGTCCTCGGCCTGATCGAATCGTGGTGGGCGCTGTTGCTGGTGCCGGCCGGCATCCTGGTGGCCTTCGCGTTCGGCGGGGTCGGCTTCGTCGCCGCATCGTTCCTCCGCAGCTGGCTGGACTTCGACCTGGTCACGCTGGTGATCTTCCCCCTGTTCCTGTTCTCGGCCAGCTTCTTCCCCCTCTCCCGATACCCGGACGTCCTGGCCTGGATCGTCCAGGTCACCCCCCTCTACCACGGTGTCGACCTGGCCCGGGACCTGACCCTCGGGACGGTCGACGGCTGGTCGCTGGTGTCGGTCTGCTACCTGCTGGCCATGGGCCTGATCGGCATGCGGATCGCAAACCGGCGAATCGCAGAGAAGCTCCAGCCGTGAATTTGGTGCTCGATGGGGTGGCGCCGGGCCGCGCATCCTGGCACAGTGTCTGGCGCACGATCCTTGGGAGGGGAAACGCATCATGAGCAAACTGACCGACATCCCACTGTTCGCCGGGCTCAGCAAGGGGGAACTCAAGCGGGTCGAGCGACTGATGGTGTCGATCCCCATCAAGGAGGGGCGGATCCTCACCACCCAGGGCAAGGGTGGCCGGGAGTTCCTGATCATCGAGGAGGGGACCGCCAAGGTCGAGATCGACGACACCGTCGTCGCCCACCTCGGCCCGGGTGAGTTCCTCGGCGAGCTGTCGCTGATCACGGGAGACAAGCGGACGGCGACCATCACCGCCACGTCCCCGATGCAGTGCCAGGTCCTGAACCGGGGCGAGTTCAACTCACTGCTCGACGAGAACCCGAAGATCGCTCGCAAGATCCTGGTGTCGGCGGTTCGCCGGCTGGCGGCGGACAACAATCGCAAGCTGGACTGATCACCAGGCGGTGACGGGCGCCCCGACCGGCCGGTTCCACATCCCGTCGCTCGACGGGCTGCGGGCGGTGTCGATCGCCATCGTCTTCGTCTCCCACGCCGGACTCGACGCCATCCCCGGCGGCTTCGGGGTGACCGTCTTCTTCTTCCTCAGCGGGTACCTGATCACCACGCTGCTCCGGCGGGAGTTCGCATCGACCGGTGGGGTGAATCTCGGGCACTTCTACTGGCGGCGGGCCTGGCGGATCTTTCCGCCGATGTACGCCGCCTTGGCGTTCGCCGTGGTCGTGTCGCTCAGTGGGCTGACGCTCGGGACCCCGACGGTGGCGGGTGTGACGGCCCAGGCCCTGCACCTGACCAACTACGCCAGCCTGACCGATCTGACGAACGGGATGCCGCTCGGCACCCATGTGTTCTGGTCGCTCGCGGTCGAGGAACACTTCTACCTGCTGTTCCCGATCTGCGCACTGTTCCTGCTCCGGCGGTTCTCCCCGGCGGGCCAGGCCCGGGTCCTGCTTGCGGTCTGTGGGGCGGTCCTGGTGTGGCGGATGGTCCTGGTCGCGGTCTTCGACGCCTCGACCGACCGGATCTTCGTCAGTACGGACACCCGCATCGATGCCATCCTGTTCGGCTGCGCCCTGGCCCTCCATCGCAACCCGATGCTCGACGGCGGACCACGGTGGTCAGACCGGACCGCCTACGGGGTGACCGCGGCGGCGCTGGTCGTGATCGGGGCGTCGATGGTGCTCCGGGAGGAGTTCTTCCGGGAGACGATCCGGTACTCGGTCCAGTCGATCGCCCTGGCCCCGATCTTCGTCGCCGCCATCAAGCGGCCAGACCTGCCGCCGTTCCGGATCCTCAACCACCCGTGGGTCGCCTTCGTCGGGGTCCTCAGCTACTCCCTGTACCTGGTCCACCTGGTGGTGATCCTGGCCCTCCGGGCCCAGATCCCGTCGCTGTCGACCCCGGTCATGATCGTGGTCGCCGGGGCCATCTCGCTCGCCATCTCCTACGGCTTCCACGTGGCGATCGAGCGGCCGGCAACCAGGGCCAGGAAACGCTACGCCGTCGCAGTCTGAGCGACGCCGACCCGCACCGGCCACTCAGTCGAGTTGGCGCTCGATCTCCTCGGTGTGCTCGCCGAGCGCCGGGGCCGGGCCCCGGACCGCCATCGGCGACCGGGTGAACCGGATCGGTGGGCCGGCGTGGATGACCGGCCGGTCGAGCCGGGGGTGGTCGACCGCGACCGGAAACCCCCGCTCGATGAAGTGGGGATCGGCCAGGACCTCGTCTGCGGACCAGATCACCCCGACCGCCAGGCCTCGGCTCTGGCCCCCGACGAAGGTCTCGTGGGCGGACAGTCGGGACGCGATGAACATGATCGCCTGCCGCCCGGCGTGGAACACCTCGCCGGCCAGCGGGTCCTCGGCAACCATCTCCAGGGTCAGCCGCTCGTAGTCCGCCCCGAGGGCCAGCACGGCCGTCAGGTCGAACTCGTCGGCCAGGCCCAGTTCCTCCAGCCAACCGGTGAGGGCGGCGAACTCCCGGGGCGTGCGGGGCGGCATTCCGGTGTTCAGGTAGCGGCCGTCTGCGCACCGGACCTGGGTCCGCTCACTCACCCTGGTCGAGGCGTGGCGCCCGGTCTGGCGGTTGACGTTCTGGCCAGAGGCCAACCAGGTGATCGAGGCGAACTCGGTGGTGACGTTTGCCGCGGCCACCATCGACACGTCGATGAACTGGCCGCCGACCTCGGGCCGGGCCTGGAGTGCGGTCAGCCCGGCCATGACCGCGTAGTGGCCGGCGATCCGGAGCCCCTGGTCCCCCCGTCCTCGAACCGGCGGCAGGTCGTGGTCGTCATAGCCGCAGGACCACATCGGCCCGCCCCGGGCCAGGATCGTCAGGTCGGTCATGTCGTCTCCACCACCGGCCTCGTCCCGCCCGAACGGGGTGATCGACACATGGATCAGGTCGGCATTGATCGGCGGCGGGTCGGCCGCTCCACGGTGGCCGGGACCCTGGCCGCCGATGATCGGCCGGCCGGTCAGGTCCGGATAGTCGATGCCGAGGGCGGCGAGCTCGCCCGGCCGCTCGGCCTCGATCAGCAGGTCGGCGGTGGCGGCCAGG
The DNA here is from genome assembly GCA_039029715.1 of Actinomycetota bacterium. Taxonomy (GTDB): domain Bacteria; phylum Actinomycetota; class Acidimicrobiia; order Acidimicrobiales; family SZUA-35; genus JAHELU01. Next base: position 10,325 of record JBCCFN010000025.1, read on the forward strand.
CGGCGGAGGAACCGGCGGCCGGGACCGGTCTCCAGGTCGGCGACCACGCTCCGCTTTCCGGTGTTCTCGGCCCACCACGCCAGGCTGTGCTCCGGGTCCGGTCGGTCATCAGCGAACGGGCCGTGGAACCGCTGCTCGGCCCCGCCCGGCGGTTCGACCAGGATCACGTCGGCCCCGGCGTCAGCCAGGAGCCGGCCGGCGAAGGCGGTGAACGGGTTGGCAAGCTCGACCACCCGGAGTCCGTGCAGCGGGCCGGGCCCGCCCGGCGGCGCCGGGGTCCGGTGGGTGGTCGCCAGGTCGGCCACAGTCGAGCCGACCACGGGTGGCGCAGGCGCCCGGCCGGTGGAGCTGGATCCATCGTTCGGCGATCGACGGTCGGGACCGGGGCCGATCACGCCCCGGGCGGCCAGGTCATCGAGCGCCGCCGGCGTCCGCCCGAGCAGCTCGCCGATGACCAGCCGGTTGTGCTGGCCGAGGGTCGGAGCGGCCCGGTCGATCGACCACGGGGTGGCAGACAGCCGGACCGGCAGACCGTCGACCCGGATCCCACCGATCACCGGGTGGTCGACCATCGGCCACAGCCCCCGGGACCCGGTGGCGATGTCACCGTCGATCCGCTCCCCCGGGCGACGGACCGCGGCGGCCGGCACCCCGACCGCCTGGAGGTCGGCCTCGATCTCCCACCGGGACCGCTCGGCACACCACCCGCCGAGGCCGGCGTCGAGCCCGTCCTGATCGGCCAGTCGACCGTCGAGCCCGTCGAACCGGTGGTCGCTCAGCCCGAGCGCCGCCGCCTCAACGCCGATCACCGATTTCAGGCTGCGCCAGTCCAGGTCGTCCCGGCAGGCAATGGCCACCCAGGCGTCGTCCCCGGCACACCGGTAGACCCCGTGGGGCGCCATCTCCGGACTGGCGCTGCGGTTGGCATCCGGGGCCCGATCGTCGTCGCCGGTCGCCCGGAGCGATCGACCGTTGACCGTGTGGTCCAACAGGTCGGCACCGTGGAGTGACGCCCCGACCTCGGTGCAGCTCAGGTCGACCCACTGCCCCTCCCCGGTCCGGTCCCGATGGGCCAGGGCCATCAGCACCGCCATTGCCATGTAGTGCGCACCGACGTGATCGAGGTACGAGTAGCCCCACCCGGCCGGTTCCTGCCCGGGCAGGCCGGCGCTGTGGGTCACCCCGGACACCGCCTGGGCGATCGGACCCCACGACTTGAACGACCGGTACGGGCCGGTGTGGCCGAACCCGCAGTTCGAGACGTAGACGATGTCCGGGCGCAGCTCCCGCAGGCGGTCGTAGCCGAGCCCGAGCCGGTCCATGACCCCGGCGGCGAAGTTCTCGGTCACCACGTCGGAGATCGTCACCAGCTCCTCGACCAGGGCCAGCCCATCCGCGGTCCGCAGGTCGATGGTGACCCCGAGCTTGTTGACGTTGTGGTTGTTGAACACCGGGCCGAACTCGATGCCCCGGCGGTCGTCCTTGTACGGCGGGGACCCCCGGAGCAGATCCCACCGGCCGCCGGTCACCGGATCCTCGATGCGGATGACCTCGGCCCCGAAGGCGGCAAGCCACTTGGTTGCGCCGGCACCGGCCAGCTGACCGGTGAAGTCGCAGACCCGGAGATGGGACAGCGCGCCGGTCATCACAGCGCCGTCAGGTCCGGAGCCCGGGCCCCGTGACCGGTCGCCGCCTCGATCGCCTTGGCCGCCGCAAGCACCACCAGGTCCTGCCACGGTCCGCCGACCAGCTGGGCCCCGACCGGGAGTCCGGCGTCGGTGAAGCCGGCCGGCAGTGACAGGGCCGGGCTCCCGAGCGCGGTGATCCGACAGCACGACCGCATCCACTCGACGTAGGAGGTCATGGCCTGGCCGGCCACCTCCATCGGGTACTCGACCTCCACCGGGAACGGCGAGACCTGGGAGACCGGCCCGATCAGGAGGTCATACCGGTCGAAGAATGCAAGCGCCCGCTTCCACAGCACGTTGAGATGGCCGTAGGCCGCAGACACCTGGCCGGCGGTCAGGGCCAGGCCCCGAGACACCTCGTCCTGGACGGTCGCCTTGACCTCGGCCAGCCGATCGCCGAGCAATCCCCCCTGTTGGCTGTAGGCGAAGGCTCTGAGGGTGACGAAGCACTCGTCCGCGCCACCGAAGTCCGGCTCGTCCTCCTCGATCTCCCAGCCCAGGCCGTCGAGGTCGGCCCGGAGCCGGTCGAGCACGGCGGCGACATCGGGATCGACCGGCAGACCGCCGAGCGTCGGGCTCCAGGCAACACGAAGCGGCCGGTCCGGTGGGGACACCACCGCCGGGATGTCGAGCGGACGATGGAGCGGGTCGGCCGGATCGGGCTGAGCCAGCACCCGGAGCAACAGCACCAGATCGTCGACGGTCCGGGCCATCGGCCCGTCGATCGGCATCGGGTTCCAGGCGTTGCCGGGCCCCGACCTTGGGACCACCCGGGCCGAGCCGCGGAAGCCGACCACGTTGTTCCAGCCTGCCGGATTGCGGAGCGAGCCGCCGAAGTCACTGCCGTCGGCCACGGCGACCATCCCGGCCCGGAGGGCAACCCCGGCCCCACCGGACGAGCCGCCGGCCGACCTCGACGGATCGTAGGGGTTGCGGGTCACGCCGTAGACCGGGTTGAAGCTGTGGGAGCCGGCGCCGAACTCGGGCGTGTTGGTCTTGCCGATCGGCACCGCCCCGGCCTCGGCGACCCGGCGTACCAACGGAGCGTCGACCTTTGGCCGGTGGCCGGCGAAGACCGGTGAACCGAACGTCGTCGGGAAGTCCCTGGTCTCAAGCAGGTCCTTGTGGGCGGTGACCAGGCCGGCGAGCGGTCCCGGCGACTCGCCGGCGGCGATGGCCTCGTCGACGGCGACGGCTCTGGCCAGCCCGACCTCGGGGTCGAGGGCCACCACGGCGTTGAGCGTCCCGTTGACCGCCTCGACCCGAGCCAGGTGGGCGTCGAGCAACTCCCGGGCCGACACCTCCCGGGCCCGGACCATCCGGGCCTGCTCGACGGCCGAGCGCTCGACCAATTCGGCCCCTGGTACGCCGTCACTCCCGTGCATCAGACCCCCGATCGCCGCTAATGCTCGTCGCGAACCAGTAGATGGTACAAGTCGGCGTAGAGCCCGTCGGCGGCCAGCAACCGGTCGTGGGTTCCCTGTTCGACCAATCGCCCGTCGTCGAGGACCAGGATCTGGTCGGCCGAGGTGATCGTCGACAATCGGTGGGCGATCACCACTGCGGTCCGGCCGGCCAGGGCCGATGCCAGGGCCTCCTGGACCGCGGCCTCGTTCTCGGCATCGAGGTGGCTCGTCGCCTCGTCGAGGATCACCATGGCCGGGTCCTTGAGCAGCATCCGGGCGATCGACAGCCGCTGCTTCTCGCCGCCAGACATCCGGTAGCCCCGCTCGCCGACGACGGTGTCGAACCCGGCCGGCAACGCCTCGATCACCTCCAGGATCTGGGCCGCTCGGCACGCCTCGACCAGCTCGGCGTCGGTGGCCCGCGGGTTGGCGTAGCGAAGGTTGTCCCCGATCGACTCGTGGAACAGGTGCGGGTCCTGCGCCACCACCCCGATCGCTGCCCGCAATGAGGACTGGGTCAGCTCCCGCACGTCGTTGCCGTCGACCAGGATCGACCCGTCTGTGACGTCGTAGAGCCGAGGAATAAGCGAGGTCAGCGTCGTCTTGCCGGCCCCGGACGGCCCGACAACGGCGACGAGCTCGCCCGGTTTGATGTGGAGATCGATGCCCCGGAGGATCCGATCATCTCCGGCCTCGGCGACCCCGACGGCCGAGGGCGTCTCGAGCCCTGGCACGATCAACTCGTCCGACCGGGGGTAGCGGAACTCGACCCGCCGGAACTCGATCTCGCCCCGGGGAGCGGTCAACCGGCGGGCATCGGGAGCGTCGACCAGTGGACTGGGGGCCTCGAGGATCTCGAAGACCCGATCGAACGAGACCAGCGCGGTCAACACGTCGATCCTGGCGTTGGTCAACCCGGTCAGCGGCATGTAGATCCGACCGACCAGCAGGCCCATGGTCGCCAGTTCGCCGACGGTGAACGACCCGTCGATGGCGAACAGCCCACCGAGGCCGTAGACCATGGCGGTCCCGATCGCTCCCAGGAGGGACAGGGCGGTCATGAACCCTCGGGTGAACAGTGCGGACCGAATCCCGATGTCCCGGACCCGGACCGCCCGGTCGCGGAACAGGTTCAGCTCGTTCTCACCTCGGCCGAACAACTTGACCAGCAACGCCCCGGACACGTTGAACCGCTCGGTCATCGTGGCGTTCATGTCGGCGTTGAGCTCCATCGACTCCCGGGTGATCGCCTGCTGGATCTGCCCGATCCGCCGGTACGGGTAGATGAAGAACGGGGTCAGGATCAGGGCCAGCAGGGTCAGCCGCCACTCGAGCACCACCATGGCGACCAGCGTGGTTGCCAGGGTGATCACGTTGGACACCACCGTTCCCAGCGTGGCGGTCAGGGCCCGCTGGGCGCCGATCACGTCGTTGTTCAACCGGGTGGTCAGCGTGCCGGTCTGGGTCCGGGTGAAGAACGCCAACGGCAGGGTCTGGACGTGATCGAACAGGGCGACCCGCAGGTCGTAGATCACCCCCTCCCCGATCCTGGACGACCAGTACCGCTCGGCCAGGCCGACCACGCCCTGGAGTATGGCGGCACCGACGATGGCGAACGAGAAGATGGCGAGCAGGCCCCGATCCTGATCGGGGATGGCCCGGTCGATGATCTGGCCGAACAGCAGGGCCGGCACCAGGCCGAGCACTGCCTGGAGCATCACGGTGACCAGGAACCCGGCCACCGTCGACCGGTACGGCCCGGCGAAACGCCAGACCCGGGCCGCCGACTCCCGGCCGATCTGCACGTCCCGGACCGAGCCGGGATCCCGGGGCCACGTCATCCGCATTGTCATGAGTCCCCTCCACCCTACGACCACATGAGGTCGTCTGGACCCAAAGCGGCCCCCGACGGACGGACCCCTCGTGCTCGAGGAGGCCGGCCGCCGAGGGCCACGAGTTGTGCGCTGGCGGTGGGATGTCCGCCGCTCAGCTGGAGATGATCAGGGGATCAGCGCTGATCGACGGCGGTCTCGGCCGGGACCGCTGTATCGGCGGTCACCTCGGCCGCTGCGCCGCTGGCCGGAGCGATGAAGGCGTCCGGAGCGGTGGCGTTGAGCTCGTCGTAGGTGATCGGCTCCAGCTCGTCCGGCGTGGCGATCTCGCCGCCCGGCACCGCGCTCGGGGCCTTCAGCAGCACGCCGGCGCCGATGGCCGAGGCCAGGACCGAGGCGGTGAGCACGGCGATCTTGGCGTTGTCGACCGTGGCCTGACTGTCGAAGGCCAGGTCGGTGATGAACAGCGACACCGTGAACCCGATACCGCCGAGCAGGCCGACGCCGACCACGTGGGCCCAGGTGGTCTGCTTCGGCAACTCGGCGATCCCACTCTTCACCGCAAGCCAGGCGGCGGCGGTGATACCGAGCGGCTTGCCGATCACCAGGCCGGCCACGATGGCGAGACCGACCGAGGAGGTGAGACCGTCGATCAGGGCCTGACCGGAGATGCCGACCCCGGTGTTGGCCAGGGCGAAGACCGGCACGATCAGCAGGGCGGAGAACGGATGGAGACCGTGGATCAGCCGGTCGGCGACCGACTTGGTCTCCCGGGTGTCGAACACGATGGCCCGCAGCTCATCGATGGTCGAGGTGGCACCGGCGACGACCTCGGTATTCTCCGGACGGCGAGGCTTGGCCGGGGCAAGCAGCCCGCACATCACACCGGCGAGGGTGGCGTGGACCCCGGACTCGAACACGGCGAGCCACAGCCCAGCACCGGCGAGCACGTAGATCGGCATCCACCACACGCCGAGCACCCGCATGGCGAGCATGCCGGCCAGGATGGCGCCGGGCACCGCCCGGGCCGGGGGGTTGTGCGTCGGGGGGTAGAAGACGGCGATGACCATGATGGCACCGAGGTCGTCGACGATGGCCAGGGTCAGCAGGAAGACCTTGAGCCGTGAGGGGACCCGGTTGCCGAGCAGGGTCAGGATGCCGACGGCGAACGCGATGTCTGTCGCCATCGGGATACCCCAGCCGCCCCTGGTCTCGGCCCCGCTGATCACGACGTAGAGCGCAGCGGGGATGACCATGCCACCGAGGGCGGCCACCGCCGGGAGCGCCGCCTTGAGAGGGCTCCGGAGGTCACCGACCACCAGTTCTCGCTTGATCTCCAGACCGGCGACGAAGAAGAAGATGGTCATCAGTCCGTCGTTGACCCAGTGGACAAGCGACTCGTGGAGGTGGATCGGGCCGATCGAGACGTCGAGGTAGTAGTGCCAGAAGTGGTCGTAGGCCTCGGCGGCCCCGGTGTTGGCCAGGATGAGGGCGACCACGGCACCGGCGATCAGGGCCAGCCCGGACAGGTTCTCCATGTGGATGACCCGTTGCAGTGGCTGGCGTACCCGGTCGATCGGCACCTCGATCGGTTGCGGGGGATGATGGCTCACGTCGTTCGTTCCTTCGTCGATGCGGTCACGGACTCCCTCGCCGGGCGAGGGTGGTGACAGCGCCACGGCCTGCGGCTGCTGCTCGGCCCCATACTCGGGAGCGGTCTGGCCGGTATGAGCGCAGGTGCGGTCGACGATTGGAATTTGGCCCGATGGGCCCAGGAACAGGGGGTCGTACGGCGGACCCCGGCGCCGGATCTCAGTCGGCGGAAGTGATGGTGGCCCGGTTCCGGCCATTCTCCTTGGAGTCGTAGAGCGCCCGATCGGCGATCTCCATCAGGTCCCCCTCGGTGTCGAGCGTGACCGAGGCGGTGTAGGCGGCCCCGATGCTGACCGTGATCGGGAGCGGCCCGGCCGAGGTGGCGAACGGGGTCTCGTTCACGAGCGTCAACAGCCGATCGGTCACGCCCTTCAGCTCGTCGACCCTGAGTTCGGGCAGGATCAGGGCGAACTCCTCGCCACCGATACGGGCCGGCAGCTCACCCCGGCGGGTGCCGTCGAGCAGCCGTTCGCCGAGCTCGGTCAGGACCTCGTCGCCGACGCCGTGGCCGTAGCGGTCGTTGACCGACTTGAAGTGGTCGACGTCGATGAGTATCAGACCGAGCAGCGTCGGGCGGGGGCTGCGGAGCCGGCCGGCGATCCGATTGGTCAGGTAGGCGCTGAACGTCCGCCGGTTCGGGAGGCCGGTCAGGGCGTCTGTCGATGCCGCCTCCTCCAGTGCCACGTTCTGCTGGGTCAGCGCCTCGTTCTTCTCCTTGGCCTTTGCCAGGTCGCCGGTCAGGTCCATGCTGATCCGGACCAGTTGGGCGTGCGCACCCTGAACCAGCTCGGTCGGCGACTTCTGGCTGGCCGGCTCCAGATCGAACATGTTCGCCATCTCGGCCAGCTCCGGCTGCAGCTCCTCGAGCACCGGCTCGATGTCACCGACCGTCAGGCCGCAGTTGGCTGCCGCGGTCAGGGTCAACGAGTCGAATGCCGCGGCCGAGGCCTCGTCGTCCCCAACGGTCAGGAGCAGCTCGGCGGCGTGGTCGCAGACCCGGAGCACCGCGCCGAGATCGCCCTGGTTCGGGTCGCCTGGCTCCATGTTCCGCTCGGCCACCGCAGTGACCAGCACGTCCGGGAGCCCCCAGTTGGTCAGCATGCCGACCGTGACCTCGTCACTGGTCAGGCCGAGCAGTTCCTTCTCCTGGTGCGGACGGATCCACATGCCGCAGCGCTGGAGCGCCTCGACGTATGCCGGCTCCTCGGCCAGCGCCAGCTTGCCGGTGTTGGCCAGCATCCCGGCCACGAAGGCATCGTCTGCGGTGACCGGATTGCGATCGAGGGCGAACCGGCGGGCCAGGACGCTGGAGACCAGGCTCCGCCGCCACAGCAGTGCGGTGTCGACCTCGGAGGAGTTGAGGTTGGCGACCAGCGAGAACCCGAGGGTCACCAGCTTGAGCGTCCGGAGCCCGAGCACGATGGCGGCCCGGTTCACCGTGGTGACCTCGGTCCCCCGGTTGTAGGCAGCCGAGTTGGCCAGTCGCATCAGTCGGAGGGTCAGCCCGGGATCGGTCTCGATGACATCGGTGATGTCGCTCATCGAGGCGTCGTCGTCTTCGGCCAGACGAAGGACCTCGACCGCAACCGGGGCCAGGGTCGGCAGGTCGTCGAACCTCGCGATCACGTCAGGCGCCGAGATGGTGGCGATCTGCGGTGCAGCGTCGAGGTCGGTGGATTGGCTCATCTAGTGATCTCCTGAGCGGCGGGCTGGCCTTGGCTGTTGTCCTGTCGGCCGGTCGGCTCAGAAGTTTCGAGTGGTGCGCCAATCTGTGAAACTTCTCCGTCCTCACCCTGGTCGAGGCCGGGCCGAACGCCGCCACCGTCGGCCAGCGCCGGCTCGCCGGATGCGGTCTTGGTGGCGTCGTTCGATGCGTCGTCACCGCTCGAAGACGTTGGCCCGGCGTTGGTGAACGGCGGGGCCGAGGCGTCGATCAACCGGCCGAGGGTCCCGGCACCGACCGTGCAGACCGCAACGCAGGCCAGGAACCGGAGGACCGCACTCTCGAAGCTGCCGTTGCCGACGGCGGCGTCTCGGAGCGGGTCGAAGCCGACGATCAGCGAACCCATCAGTCCGAGGCCGATGTAGCCGACCCTGGCTGACGGCGGCTCTTCCTGCTCGTCGTCCTCGTCGTTCTTCGACTTCCCTTCGCCGTCCTCGTCATCGGCATCCTCGGCGTCTTCGAGGTCCAGGTCGTCGTCCTGGTCCTTGCCCTTGTCTTTGTCCTTGTCCTTACCGGCCATGCTCGACCTGCTGTCGGATGGCGACCAGGAGTTCCGGCGTCAGGGTCGCCCCACCGACCGAGCCGACCGGCTGCCGGTCGGCGATCAGCGCCATCACCTGGTCCGGCGACAGCCGAGACACCAGGTCGAGCACGTACGGGACGTCCGAGCCCAGGCGATACCGCCCGAGTTGGTCCGGCGTCGGGGTGCCGGGCACCGTGTAGCGGAACAGTCCGACGCCGGCCAGCCGCAGCCGGTTGAGCAGCGGGCCGACCCACTTCGGCAGATCGACTGGGACATCGATCACCGCCACGATCGGGCGACCACCGGCCTCGGTGGCCACATCGACCAGCTGGTGGCCGGAGCGAACCAACCGCCAGGTCGGTTCGCTCACGATCTCGGCCCGGTCGGTCAGGATGACGACCTCGGCAGACGACAGGGTGTCCTCGGTCCGCAGCCGACGAATGATCGGGGTCGTCAGCGAGAGCGGCCCGATCACGGCGACCATGGGAGCCGATGGCGGCAGGAAGGAGCCGAGCTCCAGCCCGGTTCGGTCGACCCGGCCCCAGAAGCCGCCCCGTGATTCGGGGATGCCGGCCAGCGCGTCGAGCTGGGCCGGGGTCAGGCCGGGCGTCGGAGCGTGCGCCGGTCTGGCCGATCGGGGTGCGGTGGCGGCCACCGACGGCGATCGGGTGGGAGACGATGGGCGCGCCGCCACCGGGACCGGCGTCGACATCGGGGCCGGGGTCGACATCGGGACCAGTGTCGGGTCGGGGGTGGGCACCGCCGTCGGGACCGGGGTCGACATCGGGGCCGGCGTCGGCTCGGGAGTGGGCACCGCCGCCGGGACCGGGGTCGACATCGGGGCCGGCGTCGGGTCAGGAGTGGTCACCGGTCGGGGAATCGGGGCCGAGGGTGTCGACTCTGGAACCGGCGCCGCTGTGGCAGCCGGGGCCGAGGGTGTCGGCTCGGTCGGGGCGGCGGCGGTCTCGGCCCGGGGCGCGGCGATCCTCGGCCGCTTCGAGCCGGCGGCCGACCGTGCCGGGCCGGCCTCCTTGACCAGCACCTCGAACTCCTCGCGGCAGAAGAACCCGGCGACACCGCCGGATCTGATCTTGTTGACTTCGACGATCTCGGCATCTCGACCGACCTCGCCGACGACCTGGTCGAGCAGGTCGCCGAGCTCAGGTCCCGAGAATCGCCGAGTCGCCGTTCTGGTCGGCGTCCGCTTGCTCAAGGTTCACCACCCCTGCCGGCTCGATGTGGATTTGGGGCCCCAGCTCCTCGGGACTGAGCACCGGGGCCGTCACGTCCGTCAGCGACAGCAGCCGACGGAGGGGTCGCCGCATCGACCTGGCGCAGACGACGACCGGGCTGTGGCCCTGCTGCTCGGCGGCCAGGACCTGGGTCCGGATCGCCATCGCCAGGTGGTGGAGCAGCGCCGAGTCCAGCACGAAGTCCATGCCCTGGGGACCGGGCTGCAGCGCAGTCAGCAGCCCCTGCTCGAGCACCGGGTCGATCGTGATCGTGTGCATCCGCCCCTCGGCGTCCGCATTGCCGGCCGAGATCGACGGCCCGAGGGCGACCCGGACCGCCTCGGTCAATTCGGTCGGGTCCCTGGTCACCCGGGCCCGCTCGCCAAGCACGTCGAGGATCCGAACGATATCCCGGATCGGAACCTCCTCGGTCAGCAGATCCTGCAGGACCCGCTGGACCTCGGCGATCGTCAGGTCTGAGGCGACAAGCTCGTCGACGACCGCCGGATCGCTCTCCCGGACCAGGTCCACCAGTTCCTTGACCTCCTGGCGGCTCAGCAGCTGGGCCGCCTGGCGCCGGATCGTCTCGGCCAGGTGGGTGGTGATCACCGACGCCCGATCGACGATCGTGCCGCCGATGGCCTCGGCCATGGCCCGGGACTCGACCGGGAGCCACTTGGCCGGCAGGCCGAACACCGGTTCCACCGTCGATGGCCCGGGCAGCAGGTCGAGCTCCTCGGCGATGACCAGGACGTGGCCGGCCGGCGCGGTGCCGTTTCCCATCTCGACCCCGTGGACGGTGATGGCGTACTCGCCCGGCCCGAGGTCGACGTTGTCCCTCGTTCGGACCGGCGGGATGATGAGCCCGATCTCCAGGGCGATCTTCCGCCGGAGCGCTCGCACCCGGTCCAGTAGATCGCCACCCGAGGCGGTGTCGACCAGATCGATCATGTCCACCGCGAGCTCCAACTCCAGGGGTTCGGGCCGGATCTCGATCGCGAGCTCGGCCGGCTCCGGCGGGCGATCCTCCTCGACCAGCTCGCCGGTCACCACCTCCTCCTCGTCGGCAACGGTCGACATCCGCCGACCGAGGGCGAAGAGGGTTCCGCCGACGGTGACGAACGGGAGGAAGGGCAAACCGGGCGCCAGTCCGAGGGCGACCACGGTCAGCCCGCCGTACCGCAGCGCCTGGTGCTGGGCCGCCAGCTGCGACACGACGCTCGAACCGAGGTCTCGGTCCCCGTTGGCCCTGGTCACGATGATGCCGCTTGCGATCGAGATCAGCAGTGCCGGGATCTGCGACACCAGTCCGTCGCCGATCGTCAGGGTCGAGTACCGGTTGATGGCGTCGCCCATCGACAGCCCGTTCTGGGCCACCCCGATGATCAGCCCACCGATCAGGTTGATCAGCGTGATCAGGACGCCGGCGATGGCGTCGCCCTTGACGAACTTCGATGCGCCGTCCATGGCCCCGTAGAAGTCGGCCTCGGCGCTGACCGCTTTCCGCCGATCCCTGGCGGTCTCCTCGTCGATCAGCCCGGCCCCGAGGTCGGCGTCGATCGCCATCTGCTTGCCCGGCAGCGCGTCCAGGGTGAATCGGGCGCCGACCTCGGCCACCCGGGACGCACCGTTGGTGACGACGACGAACTGGATGACGACCAGGATCAGGAACACCACCAGGCCGACGACGACCGAGCCGCCGACGACGAACGAGCCGAACGACTCGATGACCCCGCCGGCCGAGCCCGAGGTAAGGATCAGGCGGGTCGACGACACGTTGAGGGCCAGCCGGAACAGGGTGGCGATCAGCAGCAGGGACGGGAACGACGCCAGGTCGAGGGCCCGCGCGGTCATGATCGTGGCCAACAGCAGCAGGACCCCGAACGAGATGTTGAGCGACAGCAGGAGGTCGAGCAGCATCCCGGGCAGCGGAACGATCATGAGCGCCACGATGGCGATCATGCCGCCGGAGAGGATTCCCCCGCCTCGGATTCGTCTGTCCACTGCTGCGCTCCGATCGATCAGGCTGCCCATCGGCACCACCCGGGAGCAGATGAGCGGCCGCCGCCGCTGGGGGTCACCCGGACCAGATCCGTAAAGATCCGCAGCCGGAACGCCGAAGCACTCCTACGAGCGGTCACCCAAGGACGGGTTGATCCGGATCCGAGACACCGCAAGGAGGCGAGGTTGTCCACGATTCTCACCGACGAGCAGCGAGAGATGGTCCTCGCCAACGTCCCGCTGGTCGAACACATCGTCAACCGCGTCGCGTCCAACCTCCCCGCCACCTACTCCCGTGACGACCTGGTCCAGACCGGCATCATGGGCCTGATCTCGGCCACCGTCCGGTTCGACCCGGATGCCGGGGCCGCGTTCTCCACCTTTGCCGGCCGCCGGATCGAGGGGTCGATCATCGACATGCTCCGGAGCGCCGACTGGGCCCCTCGCTCGGTCCGGTCGCTCGAACGGAAGCTGCACGATGCGGAGGAGCGGGCCGGTTCGCTACAGCAGGCCTCGGCCGAGGCGCTCGGTCGGGAGCTCGGCTGCGATCCGCAGCAGATCCATCAGCTCCGCCGCGACATTGCGAAGGCCCGGCTCGATTCGCTCGACCGCTCGGTCGCAGGCGAGGAGGCCGCGGTCCCCCTGTCGGCAACCGTCGTCGATCGGCGCCGCCGGGCGGAGGACATCGTCGACGACCAGGAACTGCTCGGCTACCTCCGCGACGGCGTGTCGCTGCTGCCGGAGCGGCACCGGACCGTCGTCGTCGGCTACTACTTCGAGGGCCGGAGCATCACCGAGCTCGGCCAACTCCTCGGGGTGACCCAGTCTCGGGCCAGCCAGATCAAGGACGAAGCCCTGACCTTCCTCCGGGAGGGGATCAAGGAGGCCTACCGGGAGCCGGAGGCTGCACCGACGCCGGGGTTGACCAACCGTCAGCAGCGCTATGTCGAATCGGTCAACAGCTCCCGACCGTGGCGGGATCGGCTGGCTGCCGGCAAGGGTGTCACCGTCACCGGTTGACCTCGGCGACCGCTCCGGATGGGTCCTTCGATCCAGCCCGGACGGCAATCCGATCTAATGATTTGCCGAAAAGTGCCGAGTCTTGAACCATGACCGCACCCCTGTCAGTTGACCTGAATCGGCTCAACGGACTGCTGTGGCGCTACCGGCCGTACCTCGAGCGGTTCGAGTTCCTGCTCGAAGTCCAGCTGATGGTCACCTCCTCCGGGCGCCAGGACTGGCAGCGACAGATGGCCGACCTCTTCGAGGAGACGGCGGACGTGCTGAACGGGCTGGACATGGAGCGCGAGGTGCTCCTCGGCGACACGCTGACCCTGGCCGACCTGGCGGCAGACGCCCCGGAACCGTGGGGTGAGATCCTGGCCGAGCAACAGGCCGAGCTGGCCGCCGCGGCGTCCCGGGTGAACACGCTCCGGGAGCGGAACACCAAGGCCCTGGCCGACGGTGCCGCCGGCATCACCAACCTGATCGATGCGCTGGTCGATGCGGCTGGGCAGTTCCAGACCCAGGCCGGGCCCTCCTATGGCCAGGACGGCCGGATCAAGCACGACAGCACCGCGGCGGTGTTGTTCGACGGGAGGGCATGAGATGGGCAACTTCGGGTCGCTCAACATCGCCTACACCGGGCTCAACGCCCACCAGAAGCGAATCAACGTCATCGGCGAGAACATCGCGAACGTCAACACGCCCGGCTACCACCGCCAGCGGGTCGAGCTCTCGCCCGTCGACAACCTGACCCGAGGCTTCGTGGCCGGGGTCACCAGGGAGAGCGGTGGCGTCGAGGTCACAGATGTGGCCCGCATCCGAAACAAGACGCTGACCGACCATGCCCGTTCGCAGCGGGCGAACAAGGCGGCCAGGACCGTTGCCGCCGAGACGCTCCAGCAGTTGGAGAATGCGGTCGGCGGGCTCGACCCGGGCGGCCTGCACGACCAGATGGCAGCCCTGTTCAACAGCTTCGATGACCTGGCAAATGCCCCGGAGGACCCCGCCACCCGCCAGGTGGTGCTGCAACGGGCCGAGAACGTCGCCCGGGGCTTCACCAGAACCGCCGGGGCCATGGACACGGTCCGTGATCAGACCGTCGCCAGCGCCTCCCAGTCGGTGGCCAGGATCAACTCGTTGACAGCCAACATCGCCGAGATCGACGCCGAGATCCTCGGTGCGCTGACGGTCGACGCCGACCCCAACACCCTGATCGACAAGCGGGACGCCATGATCGACGAGCTCGGCGAGATCGCAGACGTCAAGGTCGTGGAGCGGTCGAACGGCCAAGTCACGCTGTCACTCGACGGGCACCTGCTGGTCAGCAACGGCTCGGCGGACACGATCTCGGTCGAGTTCCGGACCGAACCGGCGCTGGCTGCGCTCGGCTACTCGGACGTCGTGGTCGTCGATCCGAACGGCCGGGAGCTGAACATCCGGGGTGGCAAGCTGTCGGCCGATCTGACGGCGATGGCGGTGACGATCCCCGAGGGTCGACTCGACCTCGAGAACACCGCAATCGATCTGGCGAACCAGATCAACGCCATCCACCAGGCCGGGGCCGGCCTGGACGGCTCGACCGGCAACAACCTCCTGGTTGCAGGCCCGGACGCTGGCCAGCTCCAGGTCTCGCCGGACGTCGCAGGCCAGCCCGACAAGATTGCGGCGGCGGCGCTCGGTGCCGGCGTCCTCGACAATGCGACGGCCCGGGCCCTCGGCCAGCTTGCCGACGACCCGAACGGGCCGATGGACAACTTCGTCGAAGCGGTCGCCACGCTGGCGGCTCGGGTGGCAACGACGAACAGCAGCGCCGAAGCGGCCGAGGTGGCGAGCGCCCAGGCCGACAGCCTGGCCCTTGCGGCTGGCGGGGTCAGCCTCGACGAGGAGCTGACCGACTTGATCACCGCCCAGCGTTCCTACGACGCGGCGGCGAAGCTGATGACCACGATCGATGAGATGCTGCAGACCCTCCTCCGGACCGGGGTGGTCGGCCGGTAGGCAGCGCCGTAGTGGAACCGTGATTGGGAAGGAACGGTGACATGGGACTGAGAATCACAGACCAGGGACTGGCCAACTCACGGTTGGCGTGGGTCACCGAGGGCCGAGCCAGGACCGCAGACGCCGAGACGGTTATCTCGTCCGGCCGTCGGATCGACGCGGCCTCGGACGATCCGGCCGCCGCTGCGCAGATCATGCGCCACGATCTGCGGCTCCAGCGGATCGAGCAGTACCAGCGGAACAACGGCCGGGCGCGGCTGTGGGTCGACGGAGCGGACTCCGCCCTCCAGTCGGCATCGACCAACCTGGCCCGAGCCAAGACGATCGCGGTCCAGGCCGGCAACGACACCCTCGGGCCGAACGAGAATGCGGCCCTGGCGGCAGACATCAGATCGATTGCGGACGAGGTCCGTTCGGCGGCGAACCGCCGGGTGTCCGGACGCCTGATCTTCGCCGGCACCTCCGATGCGGCGACCGCCTACGATCAGACCGATACGTACCTGGGCGACACCGGCGTGGTCGAGCTCTCGATCGACGCCAACGAGACCGTACAGATCGGCACCAACGGACCCGAGGCCTTCGGTACCGCCAATCCCGGCGACCCCTACAACGGCTCGGTCTTCGAGGTGCTCGAGGAGCTGGCCGATGCGATCGAGTCCGAGGACAACGCCCGGGTCCGGGCCGGAATCGAGGCCGTCGATGCGGCCGCCGACCGGATCGGTGGCGTGCTCGGGCGGGTCGGCGCCATCAGTCAGCAGCTCGATGCGGCCGAGGTCAGGCATTCCGGCGAGAAGTTGTCGGTGGAGAACAACGTCTCGAAGCTCCGGGACACCGACCTGGCCGAGGCGATGATCCGGCTCCGGTCGGCCGAGGCCGGCTACCAGGCCACGCTCTCCGCCACCGCTCGGGGCCTGAGCGTCTCGCTGCTCGACTTCCTCCGCTAGGCCGCCAGCCGCCGGCCCTCGAATACGGGCACTCGGCCGGCGCCAGCTGCCGCAGGTCGAGCCTCAGCTCGCCTTGCAGCGACAACGCCTGGTGGAGGGTCGACGCTCCGCTGGCCACAACGCTGGGGGGCCATGGGCTGGGTCCGCCATCAAGGGCTCTGGGCCCACTTCGGCACTCGCCTCCCAGCGACAACCAACGGGGGACCCAACCCCACACCCGTCACACCACACCCCACCTGCCCCGGCACTCGCCTCACAGCGACAACCGACGGGGGAACCAACCCAACCCCACACCCCCACCCGCCCCGGCACTCGCCTCACAGCGACAACCAACGAGGGAACCCACCGACACCACACCCCACCTGCCCCAGCACTCGCC
>JBCCFN010000026.1:0-26688 GCA_039029715.1 Actinomycetota bacterium
CGACGGGTTTGCCGATGTGGCAGAGAACTACCGGCGTCTGACCGAGGGGAGGTCTGTCCTGAACGAGGTCGACCGGCAGGCCGGATACTGATCACCCGGTATCGAGTTCGGTATCCCAAAAGGTCGCCTCGATCTTGTGCCCATCCAGATCGCGAACGAAGCAACCATAGTAGGGTGTGCCATATTCCGGCCTTGGTCCGGGCGCACCTTCCGGGCTTGCGCCATTGTCCAATGCGGTCTGATAGAAGGCGTCGACCTCGGCCTTGCTATTGGCGAAGAAACTGAAGTGACTTCCGTTCCCGACACCCGCGGGCTGATCGTCCAGAGGCAGATTCACCCAGAATTCCGGGAACATGCGTCCATACGCGACGGCCTCGTCCGAGTGCTCAATTATCCTCTTTGCCCCGATTGTCGCCAGTACCGCGTCGTAGAACGTGGCCGCGCGCGCGAAGTCGTTGGTTCCGATGGAAACATGCGACATGATGGAGGGGTTGTTCATGGGCCGTCCTTCTGGTCTTTAGCGCGTTCATGTTGGGAGGCACGAGTATGACGGACCCTTCACCTCTACTTCAAGGACAATCGGGCCAAGGTCGAACTGGGCCTCGGCCGGGGCCGCAAGACCGTCGACAAGCGGCAGATGATCGCCAAGCGGGACGCCGACCGGGAGGCCCGCCGTGAGCTGGCCCGCCGCAGCCGGCGCTGACCGAAACGGCCCGCCGGTCGCCGGCGGTGACGGCTAGACTGGACCATCCCCATCGGGCTCATCGCCCGGCGGGACGTGCTCCTTGACAACACCGAACACCAACCACATCACATCTCGGGGCTGATCGGTTTCGACGTCGAGATGAGAAGTCGTTTGTGCGACCCGAGTTGCTCAGACTCGTTAAACGGGGCTCTTTAGAAGCGGCACCAACAAGGCTGACTTCCAACTCGCTGCCTAGTCACTAGGTAGTAAGAGGAACATCGCGAGCCGAGAGGCCACGCGGGGCCAGATCGTTGCAGCCCGGCAACAGAAGCAATGGTGGACGGCGGGAGAGACCGCTGACGGCAGGGAAAGACCGCTGACCCATGGGAAAGACCGTGCGGCTGACGCCCTCGGGCGCCATCTGACCCGGCAGTTCAGTAGCCGCAACGCTGATTCACGGGAATGGTCGTAGCGCGGGCGATGCCTCCTCGACGGACGGGGGTTCGATTCCCCCCAGCTCCACGCACGGGCGGTCGACGGCGCGTCGACTCGGCCCGAATCCGGCTACATGTCAGGTTGGTGCTCGGTGTTGTCACCGTCGCCGGTCGGGGTGCAAGCTTCTTGCCATGCATTCGGCCCAGACGGCGCCCGGGGATCCGCGACCGGGCCTGGCGATCGGTGGTGGCGTGCTGGCCGGGGTCGCCACCCTGGCCGTCGTTGCCGGCATCCTGTGGGTTGCTGGTCGGTCCGGCGCCGATGCCCAGGCCTCGGATGCAGCCACCCGCGAGATCGGCTCGATCGTCACCAGCGAGGACCTGGCAGCCGGCGATTGCGTCGCTCCCCGGACCACGTCCGGTGCGGCGCAGTACCAGCTGCTGGCCTGCGACACCCCCCACCCGGCCCAGGTCACCGATGTCCTGGTCCACCCAGACGCCGGCGGGGCCTTCCCCGGCGGCACGGCCCTGGCCGACTGGCTCGGGACCGGATGCGAGGTCGCAGCGGAGGAGTTCATCGCCGCGCCGGTGCTGGAGACCACCCTGGCGGCCCGCACCGCCCTGCCCGATGCCGTGGCCTGGGCCGCCGGGGATCATGCTGCGGTGTGCATGGTCCAACAGGCCGACGCCTCGTCGCTGGTCCAGTCGGTCGAGGGCCGGGGGGCCGACCTCCCCCGGGGCGCCGCCGTACCGGTGGCCCGCCTGACGGTCGGTGACTGCTTCGTCCCCGCAGACGGGCTCGACGCCTACCAGCTGAACAGCAACTCGGTGGTCGACCTGGTCTCCTGCGACGAACCCCACAACGGCGTGTTCTTCGGCCGTGACCGGTTGTCGTTCGGGGCCGCCGAGGACTTTCCCGGTCAAGACCAGGTCGGCGAGCTGACCAGCGAACGCTGCGCGGCGCTGTTCGAGGACACCTACGACGTGGAAGCCGCAGGGTTCAACTATCGCTACTGGCGCCCGAACCAGAGCTCCTGGGAGGCCGGTGACCGGGTGATCCTGTGCTCGATCCTCGACGCCACATCGCTGGAGGAGCGGTTCCAACCCGACCGGTACGACCGGTTCTTCGACCTGGAGGCCGGCACCTGCTTCAACCTCGGGCCGGAGGAGACCCCGTCGACGCTCCGGCTCGACGATCAGGTCCGGGTGGTTGCCTGTTCGACCGCCCACCTCGGCGAGATGATCGGCAGCGGCAACCTGGCCCCGACCGACGAGGAGCCGGACCCGGATGGCGAAGGCATCCTCCAGCTGGCCGGCGATCAGTGCGAGCAGCAGTTCCTCGAGTTCGTCGGGGTGTCCCCGTTCGACTCCGAGTTCGGCAACTTCCCGTTCTGGTACCCCAACGAGCCGGGCTGGGCCGAGGGCGACCGGCGCTACGCCTGCGCATTCCTCGAGGAGAGCTCAAGGACTGGCTCGTTGGAGAGCGCAGCCGGCTGAGACCGGGATCGGGCCGGCCAGACGCGCGTCAATCGCCGATCAGGAGAACTCCGGATCGTCGACCCAGGGAAAGACGTCTGGCAGATCGGCGGACGGACGGAGCGACCAGCTCGGCTCCCGCTTCTCGAGGAAGCTGGTCACCCCCTCCTTGGCATCGGCCAACTGCCCGAGGGCCTGGATGGCCCGGGAATCGGCCCGGTGGGAGTCCATCGGGTGGTCGAAGGTCAACCCCTGCCACAGCAACCGCCGGGTCAGGGCGACCGAGACCGGGGCGGCGTGGACGGCGATCTCGGCCGCCATCTCGTTTGCCCGGTCGAGGAGCTGATCGTCCGGTACCAACTCGACAAGGCCGCCGGCGGCAGCCTCGGCGGCGCCGAACACCCGGCCGGAGTAGCACCACTGGGCGGCCTGGCTGATGCCGACGACCCGGGGCAGGAACCAGGAGGAGCAGGCCTCGGGAACGATCCCCCGCCTGGCGAACACGAACCCGATTCGGGCGCTCTCGGCGGCCAGACGGACGTCCATCGGCAGGGTCATCGTGATCCCCACCCCCACTGCAGGCCCGTTGATGGCGGCGATGATCGGCTTGGTCAGCTCGAAGATGCGGAGGCTGACCGTCCCGCCGCCATCCCGGTTGACGCGGCTGGCGTCTCGGCCTCTGGCCTCGGCATCGAAGGTGTCGCCACCGGCTTCCAGATCGGCCCCGGCGCAGAATCCTCGTCCGGCACCGGTCATGATGACCGCTCGGACCTCGTCGTCCGCGTCGATCTCGTCGAAGAGGGTCAGCAGCTCCCGCCGCATGACCCCGTTGAACGCATTCAGCCGATCCGGGCGGTTCAGCGTGATGGTCCCGACCCGGTTCTCGACGGTGTACTCGATCGTCTCGTACGTCATGGCACGTTTGTACTACGGACCGGCCCGATGACCGAAAAGCCCGGTCGGCAGGGGGCGCTCGGATGAAATCGCCGCACCATCGGCCCCGAGACGTAGGGGAAGCGGGACGAGCGGTCTAGAAAGATCCCATGACCTCTGCGGATCTCGGACTGATCGGGTTGGCCGTCATGGGCCAGAACCTGGCCCTCAACTTCACCGACCACGGGTACACCGTGGCGGTCTACAACCGAACCTTCGAGAAGACACAGGACTTCGTCGCCGGACCGGGCGACGGCCATGCCCTGGTCCCCTGCGAGACGATCGAGGCCCTGGTTGCTGCGGTCGAACGACCTCGGCGGATCATGTTGATGGTCAAGGCCGGGCCGGTGGTCGACGCCGTGATCGAGCAGCTGCGGCCCCACCTCGAACCGGGGGACGTGATCATCGACGGCGGCAACTCGCTCTACACCGACAGCCAGCGTCGGGTGACCGAGCTGGCAGAGGACGGCCTGCTGTTCGTCGGGGCCGGGGTCTCCGGCGGCGAGGAGGGAGCCCGGACCGGCCCGTCCATCATGCCAGGCGGCAACGAGGAGGGCCGGGAACTGGTGCTCCCGATGCTGCGTGCGGTTGCCGCAGTCGCCCCAGACGGCGAGCCGTGCGCCGACTGGCTTGGGCGGGGTGGCGCCGGCCACTACGTCAAGATGGTCCACAACGGCATCGAGTACGGCGACATGCAGGTCATCGCCGAGGCCTACACCCTGATGAAGGCGATGGGCATGCCACATGCCGAGATGGCCGAGACGTTCCGACAGTGGGGTGAGGGGATCCTCGACTCGTTCCTGATCGACATCACCGCCGAGATCCTGGCCACCGAGGACGAGGACGGTTCACCGCTCGTCGAGAACATCCTGGACGCCGCCGGACAGAAGGGCACGGGCAAGTGGACCGTGATCTCGGCCATGGAACTGGCCCAGCCGGTCACCCTGGTCAGTGAAGCGGTCAGCGCTCGGATCCTCTCCGCGCTCAAGGACGCCCGGGTCGCAGCGGCCGACATCCTGGATGGACCGGACGGCTCGGTCCCGGCCGGGGCGTTCAGCCTGGACGACCTGCGGGACGCGGTCTACGGCTCGAAGATCGTCTCCTACGCCCAGGGCTTCCTGCTGCTCCGAGCGGCGTCCGAGGAGCTCGACTGGGACCTGAACCTCGGTGTCGTGGCCGGGCTGTGGCGGGCTGGCTGCATCATTCGGGCTGCGTTCCTCGATGACATCACCGCAGCGTTCACCAGGAACCCGGACCTGACGTCGCTGTTGGTCGACGACCACTTCGCCGGCGAATTGGCCCGGGTCCAGGACGGCTGGCGCCGGGTCATCACCGGGGCGGTGACCGCCGGTGTTCCGGTGCCGGCCTACGCCACGGCCCTGTCGTTCTATGACGGGTACCGGACCGCAAGCGGCTCGGCCAACATGATCCAGGCCCAGCGGGACTACTTCGGGGCCCACACCTACGAGCGGGTCGACCGGCCGAGGGGTGAGTGGTTCCACACCAACTGGACGGGAACCGGCGGCTCGACGACCTCGGGGAGCTACAACGCCTGACGCCGACCGAGGTCAGACCATCAGGGCCTCGACCTCGGCCTCCCGGTCGGTTGACACCGTTCGCCACCGAGGGTCATAGCCGTACTGCTCCCACAGCCCCACCGTGGTCTCGCCCTCCAGCAGGAGGTCGATCGAATCGCCGGCGACCAGGGACGGATGGGACTTGCCGCAGGCGTGGGCCAGTTGCAGGAGTTCGTGCCGGAGATTCATCACGTAGTTGCCGACCCGACCGGCCTTGTCGGTCGGGTCGAGGCCACGGACCAGCCACTTCCGATGGGTGGCGACACCGGTCGGGCAATGCCCGGTGTGGCACTTCTGGGCCTGGATACAGCCGACCGCGAGCATCGCCTCCCGGCCGACGCTGATCATGTCGACCCCCAGGGTCATGGCCAACAGCGACTCACCGGGAAACCCGAGCTTCCCGGAACCCATCCACAGCACCCGGTCGTGCATGCCCCGCTGGGCGAAGACCCGGTAGACCTCGCTGAATCCCGACCGGAACGGCAACGACACGTGATCGCTGAACACCAGCGGTGCAGCGCCGGTGCCGCCCTCTCCCCCATCGATCGTGATGAAGTCCGGCCCCCGACCGGTGTCCGCCATCTCGTCTGCCAGCTCGATCCAGAATCGCCGGTCCCCGACTGCGGACTTGATGCCGACCGGGACCCCACAGCCGTCCGCCACTCGCTCTACGAAGTCGATCATGGCCGAGACCGAGTCGAACTCGACGTGACGGTTCGGGCTGGCCACGGTCTGCCCGATCGGAACACCCCGAGCCTCGGCGATCTCGGCGGTCACCTTTGAGCCCGGCAGCACCCCACCGAGGCCCGGCTTGGCCCCCTGGCTCAGCTTGATCTCGATCGCACGCACCGGGTCCCGTTCGACCAGCGCGATCGCCCGGTCCAGGTCGAACCGGCCATCCGGGGTCCGAGCCCCGAAGTAGCCGGTGCCGAGTTGGAGGATCAGGTCACCGCCGTGGCGGTGGTGGTGGCTGACGCCACCCTCGCCGGTGTTGTGGAGACAGCCGGCCAGCGCCGATCCACGGTTGAGGGCCTCGATGGCCGGGCCGGACAGGGACCCGAAACTCATGGCCGAGATGCCGACGATCGACGCCGGACGGAACGCACCACGGCGGTTCCGCCACTCGCCCATGACCTTGATCGTCGGCACTCGGTACGCCGGGCCCTCGGCTGCAGCGTCGTAGCTGCCGTTCACAGACACCACGGTCGCCGGCGGTTGGTACGGGAAGGCGGAATGGCGGATGATCGGATACTGGGGCACGTCCATCTTGTTGTCCGTGCCGAACCCGAAGTACTGGTTCTCCAGCTTCGAGCTTGCGTAGACCCAGCGCCGCTGGTCGCGGCTGAACGGACGCTCCTCGTCGTTGTCGGTGACGATGTACTGCCGCAACTCGGGCCCGATCCGCTCCAGGGCATAGCGGAGTCGCCCGACGACGGGGTAGTTGCGGCGGATCGCATGGCGGGTCTGGACGAGGTCGATGATGCCGAGAACGACCACGATCGCCACGATGATGGCCAGCCCGATGAGCCAGATCATGACCGAACTGTAGCCCGGTAGCCTGCCGTCGATGAGCCCCAGACCTTATCTACGGGATGCCTATGTCCGCGACGCCGTGGTCATCGGCGCAGCGACCGGGGTCTTCGGCATGGCGTTCGGCGTCCTGGCTGCGACCACCGGACTGACCGTCCCCCAGACGATGGCGATGTCGCTGCTGGTGTTCACCGGGGCCTCGCAGTTCGCTGCGGTCGGCGTGATCGGCGCTGGCGGGGGCGAGCCGGCGGCGCTCGGATCGGCGCTGTTGCTCGCCGCCCGCAACGGGTTCTACGGGATCGCGCTGGCCCAGCATCTCCGGAGCGTGCTGTGGCGGCGGGTGCTCGGCTCCCAGCTCATCATCGACGAGTCGACCGCGCTGTCGTTGGCCCAGGAGGATTCAGAGGATCGGCCCGGCGCATTCTGGGCCGGTGGGTTGGCGGTCTTCTTCTTCTGGAATCTGGGAACCGTTGTCGGGGCCGTGGGGGGCGACGCCATCGGCGACCCGGAGGCGCTCGGGCTCGATGCCGCGTTCCCGGCCGGCTTCATCGCCCTGGCGGCCCCGGCGTTCGGCCACCGCCGGGGCGTCGTTGCCGCCGCGGTCGGGGCCGCCATCGCCGTGGCCGCCACACCGTTCGTCCGGCCCGGCCTGCCGATCCTGTTCGCTGCGGCCGGAGCGCTGGTGGCCCTGGCCGTACCCGAGTCGACCGGCGACGGCCCGGCACCCTCCGCTCCTGTCGCCCCGGGCCAGGACCCGGCATGAGCTGGACGTCGATCCTGGTCCTGGCCGGCGGCGCCTACCTCTTCAAGGCGCTCGGCCTCCTGGTGTTCGGCCCGGCGCTGGCCGGTGGCGGCCGGAGCGGCACCGAGACCGAGACCGAGCCGGCGATCGGCTGGCCGCTCCGACTCGGGCAGCTGCTCCCGCCGGCGTTGCTGGCGGCGCTGGTGGTCAGCCAGACCGTCGTCACCGGGACCGAGCTGGTCCTCGACGCCAGGTTGGCCGGCGTGCTCGCCGGCGCGGTCGCGGTCTGGCGACGGGCACCGTTCTGGCTGGTACTCGTCATCGCCGCTGCGGTCACGGCCGGGATCCGAGCGGTCGGCGGGTGACCCCGGACGCTCAGGCGTCCAGGTAGCGGGTGACGGCGACGCCGGCGCCGATCGCCCCCAGGACCGCGCCGACGACCATCAAGATGCCGCCGATGGCCAGGATCTGGCCACTGGGCACGGCGAAGTCCCGGAACACGAAGCTGTTGAGGTTTCCGAAGAAGTTGTCGAACGCCCGATTCAGTCCGAAGACCGCAAAGATGCTGAGGAACGCGCCGATCACGCCCTGGAGCAGGCCCTCCAACATGAACGGGATCCGGATGAACCACTTGGTGGCCCCGACCAGCCGCATCACCTCGATCTCCCGACGTCTGGCGAAGACCGCGGTCCGAATCGAGTTGTACATCAGCATGGCCGCCGCCACTGCGGACAGCAGTGCGGCGAACAGCATGATCTGTGAGCTGCCGCGGGAGAACGAACTGATGGCCTTGATGTTGTCGCTCGCGAACTCGACGTCGTCGACCCCGGCCAGGATCTCGATCTCATCGGCGATGGCCCGTATCGACTCCACGTCCGCGTCCTGGGGCGTGACCTGGAACGACGTCGGTAACTGCTCCGGGGTCACGAGCTCCAGGATCTCCGGCTCGTCTGCGAAGTAGTTCTGGAACTCCTGGTAGGTCTCGTCCTGATCGATGTACCGGTGGGCCTTGATGTAGATGCTCTTGCTGAGGAAGTCGGCCGTCGATTCGACCTGTTCCGGCTGGACCTCCTTGTCCATCCAGACGATGAACTCCACCTCGTCCCGGAACACGTTGTTGATCCGGCCGACCCCCTGCTGAACCAGCAGGGCCGCCCCCATCAACGAGAGCGAGACGGCCACCGTGAGGATGGTGGCGATGCTCAGCGACGGGTTTCGGAAGAGGTTCTGGCCGGTTTCCCGGAGGAGGTAGTCAGCGCGGAATGCCATGGCGTTCGTCGGTTCTCGATCTGGTCGTGCTCGGTCTGGTCGGCGGCGGGCGGCCTATTCGTAGACGCCGCGGTCCTGGTCACGGACGATCACGCCGTTCGACAGCTCGATCACCCGCTTCCGCATGGTGTCGACGATGCCCCGGTCGTGGCTGGCCATCACCACGGTGGTCCCGGTCTTGTTGATCCGATCGAGCAACCGCATGATGCCGATGGAGGTCTGGGGATCGAGGTTCCCGGTCGGCTCATCCGCCAGCAGGATCAGCGGGCGGTTGACGAACGCCCGGGCGATGGACACTCGCTGCTGCTCACCGCCGGAGAGCTGATCCGGGTACTTGGCCATCTTGTCCCCGAGGCCGACCAGCTCGCAGATGGCAGGCACCTGGGTCCGGATGACCGAACGGGGGCGACCGATCACCTCCAGGGCGAACGCCACGTTCTCGGACACCGTCTTGGTCGGTAGCAGCTTGAAGTCCTGGAAGATCGAGCCGATGTTCCGCCGGAGCATCGGGACCTTCCACGACGACATCTGCCCGATGTCCTTCCCGGCGACGAAGATCCGCCCGGCGTCCGGCTCCTCCTGCTTGTTGAGGAGGCGGAGGAAGGTGGACTTCCCGGACCCCGAGGGACCGATGAGGAAGACGAACTCGCCCTTGGCGATGTCGGCGTTGGCGTCGATCAGCGCCGGCTCGGGCTGTGTCTCGTAGCGCTTGGACACGCCTTCCAGTTTGATCATGGTTGTCGGGCCTCGATCCTGCGTCGCGCCGCTTCCGGCACCTGGTGATCCGCCGGCGGTGCCGTGCGGACCGCCGTTGGAAATCCTAGTTGCTGTGGGACTCCGCTCGGCGCCACCTCAGCCACGCCTCCATGAACGGGCCGACCTCGCCGTTGAGCACGCCGTCGGGGTTACCGGAGGTGTACGCCGAGCGTTCGTCCTTCACCTGCTGGTACGGCTGGAGAACGTAGGACCGGATCTGGCTGCCCCACTCGACCTTCTTGGACTCGCCGGCCTCCTCGGCCAGCTTCTCCTCACGCTTCTGGCGCTCCAGATCGACCAGCTTCATGGCCAACATCTGCATGCAGCGATCCTTGTTCTGGTGCTGGCTGCGCTCGTTCTGGCACGACACGACGATGCCGGTCGGCAGGTGGGTGATCCGGACCGCCGAGTCGGTGGTGTTGACGTGCTGCCCGCCGGCCCCGGAAGACCGGAAGACGTCGACACGCAGGTCCTTCTCGTCGATGTCGACCTGGTCGGCTGCGTCCTCGATGTAGGGGACGACGGCGAAGGAGGCGAAGGCGGTGTGGCGCCTGGCCTGCGAGTCGAACGGTGAGATGCGAACCAGCCGATGGACACCCCGCTCGGCCTGGAGCCAGCCGTAGGCGTAGCGCCCCTTGATGACGAAGTCGGCCGAGGTGATCCCGGCCTCCTGGCCGTATTGGCAGTCCGTGACCTCGAAGCCGAAGCCACGGGCCTGGGCCCACTTTCGGTACATGTTGAGCAGCATCTCGGCCCAGTCCTGGGAGTCGGTGCCCCCGGCGCCGGAGTGGACCTCGCAGACGGCGTCACCCTCGTCGTAGCGGCCGGTGAACAGCGCCCGGAGCTCCAACTCGGCGAACTCGGCCTCCAGGGTCCCGATCAGCTGGGACGCCTCCTGCTCCAGGCTCTCGTCCCGCTCCTCCCGGGACAGCTCCCACAGCGTCTCGGCATCATCGACCTGGGTCGACAGCCGATCGAACAGGGTCAGATCGTCCTTGACCGTCGTGAACTCGGTCTGGACAACCCGGGCCCGATCGGCATCGTCCCACAGGTCCGGCCGGCCCATCTCGGTCTCGAGCTGGGGCAGGCGAGCCCGGAGCTCGCCGACGCGGAGATACTCCTCGGCCTCGTCGAGTTCGGTACGGATTCGTTTCAGATCGTCGGTCAGATCGGCCATCGGCTTCCTCGGCCCCTCACGTGGTCGGCCCGTCGGGCCGTGGGGATGCTACCGCTTCACCCCGTGACACTGCTTGAACTTCTTGCCGGACCCGCACGGGCATGGCGCATTCCGGGGCGTCTTGTCCCAGTCGTCCTTGATGAACGGTTGCGCCGGCCCGGCATCCGCCTTGGCCGCAGACGCGCCGTTCGATGCCTCGCTCTCACCGCCCTTGGAGGCGGTGATGTCGGTCTCGGTCGGGACGGTGGTGGCCGGCGCCCGGGTCGCCCCGGTCGGCGGTGCCTTGGTCGCGGTGCCGGAGGGCTGCCCGTCGGCGTCCGCCTGGGCCGACTCGGCGGCCGGGGTTGTCACCTCGACGTGCATCACGTAGCGGATGTAGTCCACGTTGAGCGAGTGGACCATCTCCGAGAAGAGGTCGAAGCCCTCCGCCTGCCACTCCGTCAGCGGATCCCGCTGACCCATGGCCCGCAGATTGATGCCTTCCCGGAGCTGGGCCATCTCGGTCAGGTGGTCCCGCCACCGCTGATCGATGAGTTGCAGCATGATCTGGCGCTCGATCTGGCGGAGGATCGGCTCGCCGATCTCGGCCTCGCGCTCCTCGTACTTCTTGAGCCCCTCCTCGGCGATGGCGGAGCGCAGCTCCTCGAGGCTCCGCTTCTCGGACAGCTGGTCGACCTTCAGGTCGGTGTCCCAGAACGTGTTGAGCTCGGTGTGGAGACTGTCAAGGTCCCAGGTGTCATCCAGCTCCTGGAGGCAATGGGTGGCGATCAGGGACTCGGCGACGTCGTCGAGGGCGTCGACGGTGTCCTCCCGGAGGTCGCCCTGTTCGAGGAGCTGCAGCCGGCGCTGATAGATGACCTTCCGCTGCTGGTTGTAGACCTCGTCGTACTTGAGCACGTTCTTGCGGGTCTCGGCGTTTCGCTGCTCGACCGTGTTCTGAGCCCGTTCCACCGATTTGGTCACCATCTTGGACTCGATCGGCACATCCTCGGGAAGTGCCCGATCCATGACCCAGTTCATCGCCCCGGTGGCGAAGATCCGCATCAGGTCGTCTTCGAGCGAGAGATAGAACCGGCTCTCCCCCGGATCCCCCTGGCGGCCAGACCGGCCGCGGAGCTGGTCATCGATCCGGCGGCTCTCATGGCGTTCGGTGGCCAGCACGTAGAGGCCACCGGCCTGGCGGACCCGGTCGCCGTCCTCGTCACAGATCGGGGTCCAGTGGGCCAGACGCTTCTCGTAGTAGGCCTGGCCGTCGTCAGACTCCAGGTCGTAGCCCTCGGCGTTGGTGTCGGCCTCGGCCAGCTTCTCCGGGTTGCCGCCGAGCACGATGTCGACGCCACGACCGGCCATGTTGGTGGCAACGGTCAGCGACCCGGACTTGCCGGCCTGGGCCACGATGTCGGCTTCACGGAAGTTGGCCTTGGCGTTGAGGACCTCGTGGGGAAGGCCCCGCTTGGTCATCAGCTGGGACAGGACCTCGGACTTCTCGACCGAGGCGGTACCGATGAGGACCGGTTGACCGGCCGCCGCCCGCTCGGCCATGTCGTCGATGGCGGCCCCGAACTTGGCGGCCTCGGTCTTGTAGATCAGGTCCGGTTGGTCCATCCGGGCGATCGGCTTGTTGGTCGGGATCTGGACCACGGCCAGGCCATAGGTGGTCTCAAGCTCAGCCGCATCGGCCAGGGCGGTACCGGTCATCCCGGCCAGCTTCTCGTAGAGCCGGAAATAGTTCTGGAGCGTGACGGTGGCAAGCGTCTGCTGCTCGTCCTTGATCTTGACGCCCTCTTTGGCCTCCACCGCCTGGTGGAGACCATCCGACCACCGGCGACCGTCGAGCACGCGGCCGGTGAACTCGTCAACGATCTTCACCTCGTCACCGGTGACCAGGTAGTCCTTGTCCCGCTGGAACAGCTCCTTGGCCTTCAGCGCCGAGTTGAGCTGGTGGATCAGATCCCCCTGGACCCCGTCGTACAGGTTCTCGATGTCGAGGAAGCCCTCGACCCGGGAGATCCCGTCCTCGGTGATGGCGACGATCCGCTTCTCCTCGTCGACCTCGTAGTCGACGTCCCGCTTCAGCCGGGACGCTATGTTCGCGAACTGGTAGTACAGGTCGGCCGCGCCACGGACCTTGCCGGAGATGATCAGGGGGGTCCTGGCCTCGTCGATCAGGATCGAGTCGATCTCGTCGACGATGGCGTAGTGATGGCCCCGCTGGGTCAGGTTGTCGAGGCTGCGAGCCATGTTGTCACGCAGGTAGTCGAACCCGAACTCGTTGTTGGTCCCGTAGGTGATGTCGCAGGCGTACTGCTGCTTCTTGTTTGCGTTGTCGTTGTTGCCGGGGATGACCAGGCCACAGGTCAGGCCGTGGAACCGGTGGATCTGGCCCATCCACTCGAAGTCTCGGGTGGCCAGGTAGTCGTTGACCGTGATCTGGTGGACGCCGTTGCCGGCAAGGGCGTTGAGGTAGACCGGCAGGGTGGATACGAGGGTCTTGCCCTCCCCGGTCTTCATCTCGGCCACCGACCCCCAGTGGAGGGCTGCGCCACCCATCATCTGGACGTCATAGTGCCGCTGACCGATCACCCGGGTGGCGGTCTCTCGGACGACGGCGAATGCCTCGACCATCAGGTCGTCGAGGTCGGCGCCGTTGGCCAGTCGGTCCTTGAAGTCGGTGGTCCGGGCCCGCAGCTGTTCGTCGGTCAGCCCCTGCATCTCGGTCTCGAGCGAGTTGATCGGGGCGACCACGCTCTGTACGGCTTTCAGCCGCTTGCCGTCGCCGGCGCGGAGGATCTTGTCAAAGAGTTTCATTTGGTGTACGAGTCTACTGGCGTGACCGGTCCGCCAGAGCCTCGCCACCCACCGGTCTGGTGCCGGAGGTCACGAGCGGCCCCTGCGGGGCCGCCGGACCCGGTCGGTCAGGACAGCTCGATCAGGCCGACATCGCCGTCCGCCCGCCGGTAGACGACCGCCGACTTCTCCGACTCCACGTTCTGGAAGACGTAGAAGTCGTGGTTGAGCAGGTCCATCTGGAGCGCCGCCTCCTGGGGATCCATGGACGAGGTCTCGAACCGCTTGGTCTTGACGATGTTGTAGACCGGCGACGGTGCATCGTCCTCGGGCAGCAGCGAGTCCGGGACCAGCTCGACCTCGAGCTCCAGACGCTCCCGATTCTGGGTGCGGTTCTTCACCTTGGTCTTGAGCTTGCGGAGCTGGCGCTCCAACTTGTCGACCGCAAGATCGATGGCCGTGAACCCATCCGGAGCGGAGACCTTGCACCGGACGTGGTGACCGTGACCCTCCATCGTCACCTCGCAGACCTCCCGGTTGTCGATCCGCGGGTTCTTCTCCTCCCAGAAGTGGACCTCGGCCCGATCCATGCCGCCGAGGAACTTGTCAAGCCGCCCGATCTTCTCCACCGCCTGCCTGCGAAGTGACTCCGAGACCGTCGTATGACGGCCGCTGACGGTGATGTCCATCGAGGAACCTCCAAGACTCGGGTGGACCATGATCGTAACCCGAGCGAACAGGCGGCGCAGCCGATCGACGACCGGCGAGACGGGCACCGACCCGACCGGTGCGAAGCTCTTCCGGCGTCGCCGACCAGGCCACCGCCACACCGACCACCGTGTCCGCCCCGGCGGCCAGGCAGGCCCGCCCGGCGGCGGCCAGCGAGCCGCCGGTCGTCACCACGTCATCGACGACGAGGACCCGCCGCGGGGCCCGGCCCCGGACCTCGAGGACCGGCCCGACGAGCCGCCGGTGGCGGGGCTGGCCGACCTGGCGCCGCTGCCCGCGCCGCCGCAGGGGTGGACCGACCGGGATCCCGAGCGGTCGACCGACCGCGATGGCCAGCACCCGACTCTGGTCGAAACCCCGGCGACGGCGACCGGCCCGACTGGACGGAACCCAGGTCACCGCATCGAAGCCGGCCGGCTGCAGGGAGGCCGCCAGAACCGCAATCGCCGGCCCGAGGCGACGGAGTACGTCCGGCCGACCTCCCCCCTTCGCTGCGACGACGGCCCGGGCGACCGGGCCGTCGTAGGCATAGCAGGCCCCGGCGCCGTGCAGGACCGGGAGGCCCCGGATCCGCCCGACCGGCACCGCTGCGTCCATGCAGTCCAGACACCACGGCCCAGTGCCGATCACCGAGCCGCGCCGACCGCACCCTGCACATCCCCGCCAAAGCACCATGCGAGGAACCTAGGCGGGCCCAGTGACAGCCTCGGGCTCGCGTCGCTCTCAGGTTTCGGGGCACACGCCCCGAAACCTGCCGACCGCCCCGACTCAGTACCGGTAGTGGTCGGGCTTGTAGGGGCCGTCGACGGGGACGCCGATGTAGTCGGCCTGGTCCTGGGTCAAGGTGGTGAGCTTGACCCCGAGGGCGTCGAGGTGAAGCCTCGCCACCTTCTCGTCGAGCAACTTCGGCAGCACGACCACATCGATGCCGTAGGCCTCGGCGTTCTTGTGGAGCTCGATCTGGGCCAGCACCTGGTTGGTGAAGCTGGCAGACATCACGAAGCTGGGATGGCCGGTGGCGTTGCCCAGGTTCAGCAGCCGCCCTTCGGACAGCACGATGATGCTCTTGCCGTCCGGGAACCGGAACTCATCGACCTGGGGCTTGATGTTGATCCGCTGGATGTCGCTCTGGCGGTACAGCCCGGCCATGTCGATCTCGTTGTCGAAGTGACCGATGTTGCCGACGATGGCGCCCTGCTTCATCCGGCCCATCATCTCGGCCGAGAGGATGTCCTTGTTGCCGGTCGAGGTGATGAAGATGTCTGCGGTGTCGATGACCCGCTCGATCGTGGTGACCTCGTAGCCGTCCATGGCGGCCTGGAGGGCACAGATCGGGTCGATCTCGGTGATGATGACCCGGGCGCCCTGGCCCCGGAGGGACTCTGCGCTGCCCTTGCCGACGTCGCCATAGCCCATGACGACGCAGACCTTGCCGCCGATCATCACGTCGGTCCCCCGGTTGATCCCGTCGATCAGGGAGTGGCGGGTGCCGTACTTGTTGTCGAACTTGGACTTGGTCACCGCATCGTTGACGTTGATGGCCGGGAACAGCAGCGTGCCGGCCTCCTTCATCTCGTACAGCCGGTGGACGCCGGTGGTCGTCTCCTCGGACACACCCCGGATGTTCGGCGCGATGTTGGTGAACAGGGTGTTGTCCTCTGCCTGCAGCTTCTTGAGCAGGTCGATGATGACGTGCCACTCCTCCGGATCGTCGTCGGTGGCGTCCGGGACTGCGCCGGCCTTCTCGAACTCCAGGCCCTTGTGAACCAGCATGGTGGCGTCGCCGCCGTCATCGAGGATCAGGTTTGGAGCGCCGATGGCGTCCGGCCAGCGGATCGCTTGCTCGGTGCACCACCAGTACTCCTCGAGCGTCTCGCCTTTCCAGGCGTAGACCGGCACGCCGGTGGGGTGGTCGGTGGTCCCCTCCGGGCCAACGACGACCGCGGCCGCCGCTTCGTCCTGGGTGGAGAAGATGTTGCAGCTGACCCATCGGACCTCGGCGCCGAGGGCGGTGAGGGTCTCGATCAGGACCGCGGTCTGGATGGTCATGTGGAGGCTGCCGGTGATGCGGGCCCCCTTGAGCGGCTGCTCGTCGTAGTACTCGGCCCGCAGCGCCATCAGGCCGGGCATCTCCTGCTCGGCCAGCTCCATCTGCTTGCGGCCCATGCCGGCGAGGTTGATGTCGGCGACCTTGTAGTCGCCCTCGGCGACGGTGCGAGGACGCGCTTCGGTTGCAGTCATGGTTTCAGCTCCCTGAAGATAGTGGGGTGGGGAGGGCTGAGGCCTGCTGGCCCGGATCACAACAGCCCGAACGTCAGCTGCCGATCGTACTCGTCCCGTTCACCGCTTTGGCGGTCCCGGTCCGAGACCTCGCCGCCGGCCGCGCCTCAGGCCTCGAACGTCGGGGTGATTCCCCGCTCCTCGGCCAGGGCGGTCAGGCGGGCCGCTTCTTCCGCATCCACTGCTTCCGCCTCGTCGATCAGCATGATCGGAATGTCGTCCTCGATCCGGTAACGCCGGGAGAGCCGGGGATTGAACAGCATCGACTCCGCCTCGAAGTACAGCAGCGGTCCCTTGTCCTCGGGGCAGGCCAGAATGTCGAGCAGTTGCTGATCGAGCGCCATCACATCTCCTGTCGTTCCGGGCCCGAGCGTATCGGACCACAAACGGTGCCGGACGATCAGCGGCCGAGCTCGCCGACCGTGGCTCGCCAGGCCACGGTTTCCCCCGGCGTGCGATCCCGGAGCCGATAGGGCCCATCGGTCGGGGTGACCAGGGCCGCCCCGCCGGCCGGGACCTCGACCGCTCCCCCGTCGCCCTCCAACGCAACGGCACCTGCGGTGACCAGCACGATGTCCGGACCGACCGGGGCGAACCGGGCGTCGGCCAATCCGTCGGCGTCGGCGGTCGAGTCAAGCCGGGTCAGGCCAAACTCGGGCACCGGGATGTCGAAGGCGTGGATGGGGCCGGCCGCGACCTGGATCGGGGCTTCGCTCGGCGTGTAGTCGACGACGGACAGCAACTCGTCGACGTCGACGTGTTTCGGCGTCAGCCCGCCCCGGAGCACGTTGTCACTGTTGGCCATCAGCTCGACCCCGACCCCCTGCAGATAGCTGTGGAGGTTCCCGGCCTCGAGGAAGATGGCCTGCCCCGGTGCAAGCGTCACGTGATTGAGCAGCAGCCCCACGACGATGCCGATATCTCCCGGGAACGCCTCGGCGATGCGGCCGACCCAGTGCACGGCGTGGTCGAATCCGTCGCCACGGTCCGTGTCCTCCTGGGCGGCAGCGGTGGCCACGACCTCGTCGGCGAATGCGGTGGCGTCAGCGACCGGGAGGCGGAGCAGCCACGCGACTGCGTCGGCCAGCGTCTCGGCGTCCGGGCGACCGTCCTCGTTCGTCACCCGATCCCGCAGCCGGTCGGCCCAGGGGCCACCAAGGCGCTGCAACAGCCGGTCGACCTCGGCCACGGTCCGGAACCCGCACTTGGCCTCGAACGGGGTCAGGGCGCAGATCAATTCCGGCTTGTGGTTGTCGTCCCGATAGTTGCGATCGGGGGCGGCTCGGTCGATACCGGCGGCATCCTCCCTG
This sequence comes from Actinomycetota bacterium, assembly GCA_039029715.1. GTDB lineage: Bacteria > Actinomycetota > Acidimicrobiia > Acidimicrobiales > SZUA-35 > JAHELU01. The sequence continues at coordinate 17,686 of JBCCFN010000026.1, forward strand.
GCGAACCCGGCCCTGGCCTGATCCAGGCTGGGATGGGCCTGGATCGACAGCGGTTTTGCCGCGGCCAGGATCTTGAGCAGGTACGGCATCCGGCCGAACCGATCGGCGGCCGCCGGTCCGAGGGCCTGCGTCGGACCCGCTTCGATCAGACGGTCGAGGGGCGTGCCGCTCTCGATCACGCTTGGGGCGCTCGGATGGGCCCCGAGCCAGTACTCGGCCTCGGGATGGCCCGGCGGCTCGTGGCCCAGCAGGCTGGCGATGGCCTCGGGGTCGCCCCAGTCGTAGTCCCGGATGACCCCGGTGATCAGCTCCATCTCGTCCCTCCGTCGTCGCCCGCGGCGTTGCGTCGGCTAGGCCGCCGCCATCACGGCCTGGACCTCGGCCACCCGCTCGGCGACCTCGTCGGCCGAGCCGGCCTCCAGGTTCAACCGTAGGAGCGGCTCGGTGTTCGACGGGCGGAGGTTGAACCACCAGTCCCCAAGGTCGACGGTCAGGCCATCGAGACGGTCGTTCATCGCCTCGGCGTAGTGGGCGGCGACGTGATCGATGACCGCCGCCGCATCGGCGACCCTGGTGTTGATCTCGCCCGAGGCGGCGTACCGCTGCAGCGGCGCCAGCAGCTCCGACAGGGTGCCGTCGAACCTGGACAGCTGGTCGAGGACGATCACCGCCGCGATCAGCCCGGAGTCGGCCCGCCAGTTGTCCCGGAAGTAGTAGTGGGCCGAGTGCTCACCGCCGAACGCAGCCCCGGTCTCGGCCATCAGCTGCTTGATGAACGAATGCCCGACCCGGGACCGGACCGGCTCGCCGCCGGCCTCGGTCACGACCTCCGGCACCACCTTCGAACAGATCAGGTTGTGGATGATCGTGGCCCCGGGGTCGTTGGCCAGGACCGACTGGGCCAGCATGGCCGTGGTGAGCGAGCCGGACACCGGCTGGGCCAGCTCGTCGACCAGGAAGACCCGGTCGGCGTCACCGTCGAAGGCCAGGCCGATGTCTGCGCCGGTTGCCAGCACCCGCTTCTGCAGGTCGGCCAGGTTCTCGACCACCAGCGGGTTTGCCTCGTGGTTCGGGAACGTCCCGTCGAGCTCCGGATACATGATCTCGAGCTGGAACGGAAGGCGGCTGAAGACCTCGGGCACCACCAGCCCGCCCATGCCGTTTGCGGTGTCCGCAACGACCTTCAGCGGCCGCAGACCATCGGTCTGGATGAACGTCAGCACGTGGTCTGCGAATGCCGACAGCAGGTCTCGCTCCGAGCGGGTGCCGGTCGACGGCCCGGGCTGGAACGGCTGTGCCGCCACCGCCTTGATCTCGGCCAGACCGCTGTCCTCGCCGACCGGGGCGGCGCCGCTGCGGCACAGCTTGATGCCGTTGTACTCCGCCGGGTTGTGCGATGCGGTGAACACCGCCCCCGGGACGCCGAGCGAGCCAGACGCGAAGTACATCATGTCGGTGGAGCACAGCCCGATGTCGATCACGTCGAGCCCACGGCTCATGACCCCTTCGGCGAACGCCCCGAGCAGTTCCGGACCGGAGGGCCGCATGTCCCGTCCGAGGACCACCGCGGTGGTGTCCGGCTCGACCCGGTTGATGAAGTCCCCGAAGCCGGCGCCGAGGCCACGACAGACCTCGGCGTTGATCTGATCCGGATAGGTCCCCCGGACGTCGTAGGCCTTGACGATGGCGTCCAGTGCGTTGGTGGTGTCGGTCACGGGGAAAGGCTAACGGCTGGTGATGGCCGTGAGGTCACCCGTCGTTGAACGCCCGAGCCAACAGCGACGCCGAGTCGATGGCCTGGTTCTTGACCTGGGCCCAGGCCTCGTTGCCGGGGTGGCCGAGGGTCAGGTTCGACGGCTCGGCCAGCACATAGATCCGGAACTGGAGGTCCCGGGTCCCCGAGGCGTAGCTCTCGAGGCATGGCTCCCCGTAGCCGGTGATGCCGTAATCGTCTGTGGTCTCGAACGCCCCGATCGGCATGACCCCGGCCTCCAGGCCGGTCAGCGTTGGCGGGATGCCGGCCATCAGCCACATCAGGACCGGGATCTCGGGATCGGTCTGGTCGGCCAGGGCCACGACCAGCTCGGCCGCCGACGGGTCGACCTCACCCCAGGTCAGGTCCGGGAACACGTTGTCGCCGGCGCAGGTGGCGCTGACCGGGATCTCGCCGCCCGGCTCGAACAGCGGGCTGGACAGCGACAGCCCGGTCGGGCTGTCCTCCCGGTCCGGGGCGAAGGTCGGTGGCGGCGGACGGGTGGTCGTTGTCTGCCAGGACTGGGTCGCCGCCAGGTCCCGGCCGTCCCGGGCACAGCCGGCCGCCAGCCCGGACAGCGCTGACAGCACGACCACAGAAATGAGGAACGGCCGCCGGACAGGGGATCGCACAGCGGCCAGGCTAGTGGCCGCGGTCGGGCCCCGGGTGGCGATCCGTGAACCGGCGGTGCGGCCACTACAGTGTCGTGGTGATTCGGCGGCTACTGGCCCGGGAGTCGACGACCCAGATCGTCAGACTCGCCGTCATCGGGATCCTCAACACGGTCAACTACTTCATCCTGCTCAACCTGCTGCGGTCGGCCGGGGTCGGGCTGTTCGTCTCGGTGACGATTGCGTTCGGCGTCGCCACCTTCGTCTCCTACGTACTGAACCGACGGTGGACCTTCGGCCTCGACGAGAGTTCGGGCGGGGCGGCCGAAACCCTCCGGTTCTACCTGGTCAACGTGGCCGCCTGGGCCGCAACGGTGGCGGTTATCTGGATCGCAGACCAGCTGTTCGGGCCACTCGACCGCCTCGGCGAGAACCTGGCGTCGGTGGCCGCAGCCGGCATCACCCTGCTGCCGAAGTTCCTGTCCTATCGGGACCTCGTGTTCGGCAAGGCGCTGCAGGCGGCCAGGGGTGCGGTCGGCGCCTGAGCGACCAGCTCGGGCCTCAGAGGGAGCGGCGAATCCGGAGGATACCCCGGAGCGTTCGAGGGACCCGGTGCCAGATCTTGGACTTGCTCTCCCGCTGCTCCTCGACGACGACCGGCAGCTCGACGATCCGGAATCCGAGCCGCTCGGCCCGGATCACCACCTCGGTGTCGAACAGGTCGTCCACCGAGACCACGTCGGCCAACACGGCGTCCAGCACCTCTCTGCGGATCGCCTTCATGCCGTGGGTGTCTGAGACCCGGAGTCCGACCAGGACCCGGAGCAGGGTGTTCAACGACCACGTGGCCATCCGCCGCACCGGGGCCCGACGGTCGTCGGAGCCCGGGGCCCGCTTGGAGCCGATGACCAGGTCGGCCCGGTCCCGCTCGGCCAGCGCCGCGGCCAGGAACGGCCCGGAGAAGTAGTCGATGTCGAACACCACGGCCCAGTCGGTCCGGACCGCATCGAACCCGGCCCGGATCGCGGCCCCGTAGTTGGCGGTTGGTAGCTGCAGCAGGTCGAGCTGCTCGTGGTCGGCCTGGAACGATCGGACGATGTCCGCCGACCCATCGGTCGAGCCGTTCTCGACCACCAGGATCCGGACCTCGGCCTCCAGCTGGCCCAAGGCGTCGGTGAGCGCCGGGATCGCCGCCGGCAGGTAGTCGGCCTCGTTGTAGACGGGCACGACGACGGTGACGGTCGGCGGGGCGGGCACCGGCGACTCGGCCTCGGCGGCCGGGATCACGTCCTGTTCGGGCTGATTGCCCCCCAACTCACCCTCCGGTGTCAGGGTCCGCCTCGGTGGCCGACTCGGATCCAACCGTAGTCGCCAACTCGTCCGTTTCGCCCGAGTCCGCCCTGGTCACGGCGTCGGCGGGAGGCGAATCGGGATCATCAACGCCCGGAACCTCATCTCCAAGATCCAGCGCCGGGAGTCGCCAGCGGCCCCGATCAAGACCGACGAGCCCGAACACCGCAGCCACCCCGAGCAGGGTCAGCAGCTGCCCGCCGAGATCGACCGCAGAGCGGCCGAACGACAGGGTCACGTCCTCCTCGGTCGGGATGACGACCATCTGGTTCGGGCCGACCCGCCACGGGCCGTCCGCCCCGTCGACCGACCAGTTCGGGAAGAAGGAGGCCTTGACCACCACCGGCGTCCCGATCTGATCCACGGCGAAGGAGATGCGGTTGGTCGTGACCTCGATGTCGCTCACCGTCGCCGGATCGACCGCAGCGTCGGTCACGGTCTGGAGGGTGACCTCCCGCGGCCAGTCGTCCGGCCCGTCCTCCGCCGGGAGTGACATGTAGGCATTGGGGTCGTTGTAGTGGGCCACCGCCTGGCTGACCCAGCCAATCTGGAACCGATCGGTGTGATCGAAGTCCGGGATGTCCTCCTCGGACAGGCCGGACACGACGACCGGCGGGACCGACAGGCCCTGCACCAGCTCGGAGCCGCCGACCTCGAACACCACGAACGGCTGGGCCTCCGCCACCTCGGTCAGATCCGGGTGGCTCCGGGCGGCCTCGATGGCCCGGTCGGACTGGGCCATGTAGTACCGGACCCCGGTGGTCTGGAGCTGGGCGATCCCCCGGTCGATGTCGAAGTCCTGGTACGGCAGGTTGCGCTGGGGCCGTGACGGCGCATCGGACAGCATGCTCTGGTTCAGGAAGTGGAACGGCGTGCTTGCTGACGACTCGAAATAGAGGCCCTCCATCGAGCCGATACAGCCGTCGGTCCAGTGGGGCAACAACATGAGCGCCATCGGGGTCCCGTAGCGGTCGAGGCTGGCGTCGTGCTCCCACATCGCCCGACCGCAGCCTCGATCATCGCCCACCGTGCCCATCGTCTCGACCACGTTGCGGTACTCGGCGTAGGCGTTCTTCTCCTCGTAGCCTGAGTAGTTCCACTCGACCCAGCCCGGGACGAAGCTGCGGGCCGTGTTGGTGAAGAACAGCCACCGGTAGCTGCCGTCCCCGGACTCCGACAGCTGGCCGAAGGGCATGACCCGAAGCGGCATGGCCACGGCGATCAAGGTGGCGACCGCAGCGGCGGCCGTGCCACCGACGACGACCCGCAGATCCGGGCGCCGCAGCTCGTCCGACAGGACCGCCCCGGCGTAGCGGAGCACCATGGCGATCCCGATGGCGGCGCACATGTAGACCGACAGGTAGTAAAACGGCAGCAGCCGAGCGTTCCACACCGGACCGGCGCCGACGTTGGCCACCGCGGTGGCGAAGATGGCGGCGGTCCCACCGAACATCATCCCCAACCGTTCCTTGGCCGCATAGGACAGCAACACGCCGATGGCGGCCACCGGCAGGGCGATCTTCATCGGCACCGTCAGCAGGCTTGGACCGATGTTCTCGATGGGCTCCCAGCCCATGTCGTTGAAGAAGTCCCGCCGCATGACGAACGGGAACAGCCAGAACGCGGACAGCAGCATGGCGGTCGGCCCGGTCAGGACCAGCCACCGGGCCCGCTCGAAGATGGTGGACTCGGCCACCGCGGCCGAGGCGATGACCACGCCGACCGCGGCAACGGCGAGGACCCGGACGCCGAGCCCGGTGTCCTCGGAGAAGGCGATCGGGATCAGGACCATGGCCACGGTCCCGGCAAGCGCCCACGCCCGAGGGACGGTGGGGTGCATCAGGACGAGCAGCAGCAGTGCCGGGATCAGGAAGAACACCGGCAGCACGTGACACAGCGCAACCAGGGCGATCACGATGGCGGTCGGGCCCCTGGTCAGCAGGTTGTCCATCCCCCGGGCGGCCATACCGATGGCCAGGAGGGCCAGCATCAGGCAGATGGCGAAGGAGAACTCGCCGGCCAGCGTGGAGGCGATGTTGCCGCCGTAGATCGTGAAGTTGGTGTCGTAGATGAAGACGAACGACGCAAGTGCGAGGAACGTGGGGATCGGCTCGGCCGAACCGGCGAGACGGCCCATCTTCCACGCCGCCGGCGGCAGACAGACAAGGCCGGCCACGCTGACCAGCTTGAATGCCACGCCGTATGGCACGCCGACCAGGAGGACGGCGACCACGATGGCCAGCGCCCAGGTCACCGGCTTGGGGAGCGGAATCCGATGGCCGAAGCGGTAGGCGCCGTAGAGCACTGAGATGGCAAGCGGGATGCCGAGAAACCACGGCAGGCCGTTGTTGATGGCGATGATGGCCAGCGGCGGAACGACCATGTAGAAGTGGTAGGCCGGGAACCCGGCGTACCAGTCCGGCGTCCAGCCGGACAGCCGCCCCTGGGGTAACAGATTGTCCCGGAGGTAGGCCGGGCCCCAGACGTGGGCCCCCATGTCGCCGCCGGACGGCGTGGTGTCGATCAGGAGCAGCGGCCGGCCAAGATCGCTCCAGGTGTCGAGCTGGGGCCAGTTGAAGAAGCCGAAGATCAGGGCGCCGAGGGCGATCGACACCGACAACCCGAACCGGCGTGAGGCCCGGTCGGTCTCGGTCTCCGGCTCCGGCTGCCTGACCGACAGCTCAGGCTCGGGCTCCCGGATCCCGGCCTCCGGGACCGTCCCTGTCCGATTGCCCTCCCAGCGAGCCAGCCACGCCTCCTGCTCTCGCGCTGCCCGCTCAGCATCGGGCCGGAGGTCATCCCAGCCGTCTTCGCGTACGAGCGTGTCGACCGAGTGGCCGTCCGGATCATCACTCATGACAACCCCATCGGGCCGACTGGTCGAGATCCAAGCACTGCCGGACCGGATCGTTGGCGAGGCACCCAGACGAGGCTAGCAAGATTTGGGTCGCGGCCTGACGCAGTCGTCGGGTCCACAGACCCGGCTCGTGCTCAGGCGCCGGCGCCCCGCTTGGCCCCGGCGCCGCGCCGGCCAGCGTGCTCGCCGACCTGATGCAGGGCCTCCTGGAGGTCGATCCGCTCCCCCGCCAGATGCCAGCTCCTGGTGTCGCAGATATCGCAGGACTGCATCAGCAAGGTCCGACCGTCCACCTCGATCCGGATGGCCGACACCTCGGCGCCGCAGGACTCACAGACCACAGCGTCACCGTCTGTCCGGCGGGGAGCACGGCGGGGGCCGCCGGTTGGGGCGGTCGTCTCCGCTCCACCGGCGGTCGCCCCACCGTCGCGCTTCGCATCGTTTGCTGCCCGCTCTGCTCCCACCCGGTCCTCCTCCACAGTCGAGGTGTGCGGGCCGGGCCGATCCCGGTCCCCGCACGGCTCCGTTCGGTGCCGGAGCGGATCCGGTGAGCGGACGACCGACCAAATGAGCCGAGTGGATCAGCGGCGATGAGGCCGCGGGCCTGTCTCCGCCTGCCGGTCGCTCAGAAGAACAGGAGGGCGATGACGGTGACGGTGTTGAACGCCATGTGGGCCACGATGGCCGGCGCCAGGCGGCCGGTCGCCACCCGGATCCCGGCCAGCACCAGCCCGAAGAAGAAGATGCCCGGATAGGAGATCGGCCGGTGGACCAGGGTGAACAAGACGGTCGAGCCGAGCACCCCGGCGATCGTGCCGAATCGCCTGGCCAACGCCGGCAGCAACATGCCCCGGTAGAACCACTCCTCGACGATCGGGGCGATGACCGCAGCCGCACCGAACAGGAACAGCCCCCCGACCAGACCGTCGGCCCTGGCCGCCAGTTCTTCGGCGAAGTCACCGGGCTGCTCGTCGACGAACCGGAGGATCGGCCAGTAGAGCACCGGAAGGACCGCCAACTGCGAGACCACGCCGAGCACCACCGCCACCAGGCCCTGCCGGGGTGAGATCCGCAACGAGTGTTCGATCATCGGACCGCCGCCGGTGACCCTTGTGAAGAACCACGGCCCGATCAGGTAGCCGAGCCACAGGCCGGCCGAGAGGGCCCAGATCGTCCAGGTCTCGCGCTCGGCCAGCGGCGGGACCCCGTCGTCGCCATAGATCAGCCGGGAGGCGATCCCGAAACCGATGATCGAGAACGACTGGGCGGCCAGGAACGCCAGCACCGCTTCGGCCAGGCCCCAGCCGATCTCACCGTCGGCCGGGAACGGGTCCCGGTCGGGAAACAGCCGCTCGGCGAGGGAGGTCGTCGTGCCCGTCGTGGTCACCGGGCCAACCTAGGGCCTCGACCCGGCGATCCCGCTTGCCCGGCGGCTTTATCCCGGTTTTCCCCAGGCTCGGTAGAACAGTGTTGTCTCAACATGACCGTTCCCATACCGACTGGATAACCCGTGCTTCCACCCTCCATCACGGCGGACCCGATCTCGGCAACCCGCCCCGTGCTGATTAGGCTGTTCTCATGAGCGAGCAAGGGTCTTCTCCACCGCCACCGCCCCAGGACGGCCGCAATCCACGCATCCCGGGTCGGCCAGATGGCGGTTGGCCGCGCTGGTCGGCCTGGATCGTCGTCGGCATCCTGGTCACCCTGCTGGCCCTGGCCTCGGCCACCAATGGTGAGCCCGAGGACCAGATCATCTACCCGGAGTTCATCGACGCGGTCGAGGCCGGCAACGTCGAGAGCTTCGAATTCGACAACTCGACGTTCCGGATCAGCGGTGAATTCAAGGACGGGACAACGTTCCAGACCACCGGCTTCCGGGAGTTCACCGACGACGAGCGGGCCCTGTTCGAGCGGGAGAACGTCCTGTTCGACCCGGTAACCCCGACCACCAACTGGTTCCTCGGCCTCCTGCCCCTGTTCCTGCCGTTCATGATCATCCTCGGCTTCTTCTGGTGGATGGCCCGCCGGCAGCAGTCGCAGATGGGCGGGATCATGTCGATCGGCCGGTCGAAGGCCAAGACATACTCCTCGGAGCGCCCCGGCACCATGTTCGAGGACGTGGCCGGCTATGGCGCGGTCAAGAAGGAGATCACCGAGGTGGTCGACTTCCTGAAGAATCCAGGCAAGTTCTCCGCCATCGGGGCCCGGATCCCCAAGGGCGTGCTGCTGGTCGGGCCCCCTGGCACCGGTAAGACCCTGATCGCCAGGGCCGTCGCCGGCGAGGCCGGCGTCCCGTTCCTGTCGGTCACCGGCTCGGACTTCATGGAGATGTTCGTCGGCGTCGGCGCCAGCCGGGTCCGTGACCTGTTCAACGAGGCCCGCAAGATGGGTCGGGCCATCATCTTCATCGACGAGATCGACTCGATCGGCCG
>JBCCFN010000027.1:0-26260 GCA_039029715.1 Actinomycetota bacterium
CAACGATTCCGAAACCCCGGGCAGCCTGGGGATCGCCATCTCCGAAGCGGTCGAGGTCGCGGCCCAGGACCCCGAGATCCGCTACGCCCTCGGCAGCGTGCTCAACCACGTACTGATGCACCAGACGATCATCGGTGAGGAGGCGCTGAAACAGCTGGCCAAGGTCGGCGACACCCCGGATGTGATCGTCGGCTGCACCGGCGGTGGCTCCAACTTCGGTGGTCTGGCCTTCCCGTTCCTCCGGGAGAAGCTGAAGGGCAACCTGGACACCACGATCCGGGCGGTCGAGCCGGCGGCCTGCCCGTCGCTGACCAAGGGGACCTACGCCTACGACTTCGGGGACACCGCCGGGATGACCCCGCTGATGAAGATGCACACCCTCGGTCACGACTTCGTCCCGGACCCGATCCACGCCGGCGGGCTCCGGTATCACGGCATGGCCCCGTTGCTGTCCCACATCTACGAGCTCGGCCTGATCGAGGCCCAGTCGGTCCACCAGACGGAGTGCTTCGATGCCGGCGTCCAGTTCGCCAGAACCGAGGGCATCGTCCCGGCCCCGGAGCCGACCCACGCCATCGCCGCCACCGTCCAGGAGGCGATGAAGGCCAAGGAGTCCGGCGAGGAGACGGTGATCCTCACCGCGCTGTGTGGCCACGGGCTGTTGGATCTGGCGGCATACGATCGGTACTTCGGGGGCGATATGGTCGACTACGACTACCCGGAGGACAAGGTCCGGGACGCCTTGACCCGCCTCCCCCAGGAGCTCTGACCGCACGCCGGACGTGACAGACGTCGGCGGCCGCAGCACTCGCCCGTGACATGACAGACGTTGCCCAGGACCAGGACCAGGACTACGAGGACGGCCAGGACGTCTACGTCGCCGAGCCGCTCGACGACGGGATCGAGGAGCTACGTCCCCGGGAGATCGAGGGCCGGACCAGCTGGATCTACCTCGGCCTCCTCGGGGTGATCTTCGTCCTGCTCGTCGTCTTCTCCTGGGCCTGCAACGATCGGTCGGACATCGCCGGTGAGCCGATGACCGACGCCGATGCGGCCGAGGCCGGCGTCACCGCCCCGGTCGAACTGGACGTCCAGGTCGCCGGTGATGTGGTGAGCATGGTCGGAGCGGTCCCGGACGAGGCGGCCCGGGACCAGGTCCTGATCACCGCCGGTGACGTCTTCGGCCCGGAGAACGTGATCGATGAGCTCGTGATCGACCCATCACGGGTGTTCGACGACGGCTCCGCCCGGATCTTCGGCTCGGCGAGCTTCGGGGACACCCGGCCCGAGGCGTTGCAACAGGCGCTGGCCGGCCTCGGTCTCGGCGACGGCGGGCTGGAGATCGACCGGGGCGACGGCTCGGTCGATCCGGTGGCGCTTGAGGCCAGGCTGTCGGCCGGGATGGTCGACCTCATCGGGGTGGTGCCGGACGACACGTCTGTCACCGACCTGGTGGCGGCGATCGAGGCGGTCTACGGGGCCGGAACAGCCCGAACCGACGGGCTGGTGGTCGGTGATGCCAGTTGGGGCGATGGGGCGGTCCGGGTGACCGGTTCCTCCCGCCCCGGCGACAGTCGCTACCTCGACCTCGGGCCGGAGCTGCAGCGGCGGTTCGGGGCCTTGGTCACCGTCGACACCAGCGAAGTGACCGTGGATCTCGGCCCGGAGGCCCTGGCCGATATCCAGGACGACATCGCGGCCCAGCTTGTCGGCCAGCCGATCCGGTTCGCGCCGCTGCTCGCCGAGATCGAGGCCGAGAGCGACGCTGTCATCGAGGCCATCGCCGGGATCCTCCAGACCATCCCCGAGGTGTCGGTCGAGGTGGTCGGCCACACCGACTCCGCCGGGAGCGAGGCCGACAACCAGGTCCTGTCCGAGCAGCGGGCCGCAGCGGTGGTCGAACGGCTGGTCGAGCTCGGGGTCGACGAGGCCAGGCTCAATGCCCGGGGCGAGGGCGAGGCCATCCCGATCGCGGACAACACCACCGCAGAGGGTCGGGAACAGAATCGCCGGATCGAGTTCATCCTGGTCGCCGGCTGATCCGGCGGCCTCGACTCGACAGCCAAGCGGCGATCAGACCGTCTTGATCACCCGGAAACGCTCGGCGCAGCGGTCCTCGTCCAGGCCGGCTTGCCGCCCCTGCTCACGACCCCAGTTACCCATCATCTCGGTCATCCGCTCCGGGTCAGCGATCTGGCTGCGGTGACACAGCAGCGCTTCGACCTTGGCCTGGAGGGTGTCGGTGACATCGACATGGCGGTTGGGATCCGGTCCGCCGATCAGCCACAGCTCCTCGACCGTGTGGGGCTCCAGGCCCTCCTCCTCCAGCAGCTCGGGGAAGGCGAACCGGTTGCGGGAGTCGGGGTAGACGGCATTGAACGTGGCCTCGCCGACGGCCAGATGATCGGGGTGGCTGCCGTAGACCCGGTCGTAGTTGCGCTCCGGTGACTGGCTGACCACCCGCTCCGGCCTCACGATGCGGATGATGCGGGCGATCGCCTTTCGCAGCTCGAGTGTGGGCTCCACCGAGCCGTCCGGGAAGCCGAGGAAGTGGAGCTCGGTCACCCCGACGACCTTGGCCGCTTCGGTCTGCTCTCGTTTGCGCAACTCGGCCATCTCCGGCCGGCTGATCGACGGATCCTCGCCCCCGGCCTCGCCGCTGGTGACCAGGCAGTAGACGACCTCGTGACCCTCGGCCGTCCAGCGGGCGGTCGACCCGGCGCAGCCGAAGTCGAGATCGTCGGGATGGGCGGCTACGGCCAGGATCTTCATCGCGCTCACACTACCGGGCCCCCTGGGCCCCGTGCATGGTCGTGGAGTAGGGTTTGGGCGCTCACCGACCGGTGGGCGAGAGAGGCACAGGGAGCCCGGATCGATGTCGTCGCTACGCATGACCACCGAGGAGCGGGAAGCGTTCCTGGCCGGGGTCCACGTCGGGGTGTTCGCAGTCGAGCGGGCCGGGAGAGCGCCGCTTTCGGTCCCGATCTGGTACGACTACGAACCCGGCGGGGCGGTCAAACTGTTGATGGGACCGTCCTCGCTCAAGGCCAGGCTGCTGGCCGACGCCGGCCGATTCAGCCTCTGCGTCCAGCAGGAACAGCTGCCGTACCGCTACGTGATGGTCGAGGGCCCGGTCGAGGCGACCCGCCCGGCCGAGCTCGAGACCGACACCCGGCCGATGGCCCACAGGTACCTGGGCCGGGAGCTGGGCGACCAGTACGTTGCGGACGGCACCGATGCCGACTCGATCTGCGTCACGATGCGGCCCGAGGTCTGGTACTCGGTCGACTACGGGCGGGTCGGCTAGGTGAAGGGCCTCGAGGCGGCCGAGTTCGACGCCATCATCGCCGGCTTCCGGATCCTGGTCGGCGTCATCTTCGCCGCCCACGGATGGGCCAAGCGGTTCTCCGGTGGCGGGATCGACGGGACGGCCCGATGGTTCGACTCGATCGGGATGCGGCCGGGCCGACTCCACGCCAACCTGGCCTCGACGTCCGAGATGGTGTTCGGGGCGATGCTGGCCCTCGGCCTGCTGACGCCGTTCGCGGCGGCCGGGATCATCGGGGTCATGGTGGTGGCCGGCTGGACCGTCCATCGGGAGAACGGCTTCTTCATCGTCTCCGAGGGCTGGGAGTACACCTTCGTCGTCGGCCTGATGGCCCTGCTGGTCGGCGGACTCGGGGCCGGGCGGTGGTCGCTGGACTGGGCGCTCGGCATCACGGACGAGCTGAACGGCTGGGTCGGCCTGGCGATCGCCGGCGGACTCGGGATCCTCGGCGGGGTGGCCCAGCTGGCCATCTTCTTCCGACCGCCGGCGACAACCGAGGGGTCGGCGGCCTAGGGGTCGACCAGCAGCGTGGCGTAGGTTTCCCGCAGCTGGGCCTTCTGGACCTTCCCCATCGTGTTGCGGGGGAGCGACGGCAGGAACACGTACTCCTTGGGACGCTTGAAGTTCGCCAGCTGCTGCTCGGTCACCGCCCGGAGCTGATCCTCGGTGACCGGCTCCTCGGCGACGACGAAGGCCACGACGGCCTCGCCGAAGTCCGGGTGCTCCAGCCCGACCACGGCGGTCTCGTCCACCCCGGCCTGCTGCTCGAGCAACAGCTCGATCTCCTTCGGGTACACGTTGTAGCCGCCGGAGATGATCATGTCGTTCGATCGACCGGCCAGCGTCAGTCGGCCATCCTCGGCGAGCGACCCGATGTCCCCGGTCCGGAAGAAACCGTCACCGGTCGTGGCTTCGGCGGTCCTGTCCTCGAGGCCCCAGTAGCCGGGGAAGATGTGTGGACCCCGGACCTGGACCTCGCCGATCTCGCCCGGGCCAAGCGGCTCGTCCTTCTCGTCTGCGACCCGCAGCTCCATCTCCGGGAGTGCGTAGCCGACCGTGCCGGCGATTCGCTGGCCCTCCGGCGGGTTGGAGCTGATGATGCCGCACTCGGTCATGCCGTACCGCTCGCAGATGATGTGGCCGGTCCGCTTGATGAACTCGTGGAACACCGGCTCGGTCATCGGGGCCGAGCCGGAGGTGAACATCCGGATCGACCGACAGTCGTCCGGCCCGAAGTCCGCCAACCCGAGCAGTCGGGTGTAGTGGGTCGGCACCCCCATCATCACCGTGGCCCGAGGCAGCAGGGCCCGGGTCTCCTCGGCGTCGAACTTGGGGACGAAGACGACCTCCGAGGCGTTGAGCATGGCGCAGTGCAGCGCAACGAACAGGCCGTGGATGTGGAAGATGGGGAGGATGTGCAGCAGGACATCTCCGGGCCGGAACCGCCAGATGGCGTGGAGGGCCCGGGCGTTGGTCGCGATGCCCCGGTGGGTCAGCATCGCCCCCTTCGACCGACCGGTGGTGCCGGAGGTGTAGACCATGCAGGCAACGTCGTCCGGGTCACGCTCGACCACGGTCCCGCTCGGCTCGGTCCGGGCCACGGCGTCGGTGAGCGTCCCGGTTCCCTTGGCGCTGAGGCTGAAGCAGGCCGGGACGCCGGCGATGTCCGCCACCGGCTGCAGCTTGGCCGCCCGCCCCGGCTTGAACACGAAGACCGCCGGGTCGGCGTCGCCGAGGAAGAATCCGACCTCTTCGGCGGTGTAGGCGGTGTTGAGCGGGACGTAGACGAACCCGCCCCGGAGGCAGGCCAGGTAGAGGGCGACGGCGTCCGCTGACTTGTCGACCTGGACGACGACCCGGTCGCCGGGGGTCGCTCCGGCGTCGGCCAGCACCTGGGCGATGATGGCGCTCCGGCGCTCGACCTGGCCGTAGGTGTAGGTGTGGCCGCCGGGCACGCTGAGGAACGGCTGGTGCAGGTGCTCGGCGAACTTGGTGGCGAAGAGTTCGTAGATGTTGTGGCTCAACGGGGGCGATCTGTCAGGAGGCGGCGCGGGTTCGCCTGAGCACCGGGTCGGCCATGGCGAGCGCTCGATCGGCGATCGTCAACACCCGACCTGCGGCTCCGGGCGTTTCGGAGTCGACGAGGTTACCCATCACTCCAAGGGTGATGTTAGCTATTGCGTCGGTGCCAACTGCAAGACGCAGCCCGTTTCGCAGTATCCAAGGGTGTCCGATGAGGAACGAGAACCGCCGTCCGGTCCGGAGGAAGCTGTCGAACCGGAGCCCGACCTGGGTGTCGTAGCGGGCCGGCGCGGTGGCCGGATCCTGGAGGAACAGCTCCGAGGCCAGGATGCCGGACTCCAGTCCGTAGTCGATGCCCTCGCCGTTCATCGGGTTGACCAGGCCGGCCGCATCGCCGATGGCGACCCATCCTGGTCCGTGTCGCCGCTGGGCGCTCATCGGCAGCCGCCAGGCCCGGGGCCGCTCCAGGTTTGGGCCGATCTGCCAGCTCTCCCGCACCAGACCTCGGTACGCATCGAGCAGGGTGTTGAGGTTGAGCTTCTTGAAGTTCTTCATGGTCGACAGGGCGCCGACCCCGATGTTGACCGTCCCGTCCCCGGCCGGGAACATCCAGCCGTAGCCGGGGACCGCGGTGCCGTGTTCGTCCTTGAGGGTCAGGCACGCCTCGAGGTGACGGTCGCCGTGCCGGGGCGTCTCCGCATAGGTCCGGATGGCGATGCCGAACGGCTCCTCCTTGTCCCGCTCGGCGCCGAGCATCCGGGCCACCTGGCCGGGGGCGCCGGTGGCGGCGACCACCAGGTCGGCGTCGAATCGGCGTCCACCAGCCTCGACCCCGGTGACCCGGTCACCGTCGAGGATCGGCAGGGCCTCGGTCTCCCAGATCACCTCGGCCCCGGCCTCGGCCGCCGCGTCCATCAGCGACGCATCGAGGCGGCGGCGGGGCCAGACCGCACCGTGGGGCGGGAAGCGGGCGGTCCGGGGCCAGGCCAGCTCCCTGGTCTTGCGGCCGGCGATCATCCGCAGTCCGTCGATGCGGTGGGCGTCGTCCAGGTCGATCTTCAGCTCGTTGAGGGCGCCGACGGCCCGGGGGGTGAGCCCGTCGCCGCAGACCTTGTCCCGGCCGTACGGGGCCTTGTCGAACACCGCTACGGTCGCTCCACCCCGGGCCGCGGTGATGGCCGCAGCGGCACCGGCCGGGCCGGCCCCGATCACGATGACGTCGTAGGAGGTGGGGGAGTTGGTCACACCTACCAGGGTGCCGTACCGGCGGCCGGAATGGAGAACCGCCCGGCCGGAATCGCCGCCGCCGGCGGGATCGATCCGACCGGCAGATCGGTCAGGCCGTGGCGGTCGAACGGGTGGCCGCCGCCTCGGCGGCCAGGAGGTCGTCTGGGTCGGGGCCGAGGTCGTCCCACACCGCCAGGAGGTGTTCCCCGGCCGCCAGATAGACCTCCTCGGCGGCCGGATCCCGATCGGCGGCGTGCTGGACGGCCAGCAGGTACTTGGCGATGTGGGCGTCGTGGCGACGGGCCGCCTCGGCAACCAGCCGGCCCCGACGCCGGCGGCGGTCGTGGTCGTCGACCGGCCGGAGCAGCGGGTCGGTCCGGTCCAGGGTCGCGGTGGCCAGCGCGGCCCGGAACCCGAGCACGTGGGTGGCGGCAACCGACAGCGCCGCCCCGCCGCCGGCCTCGACCTCGGGGGCGATGGCCAGGACGGCCTGGGGCATCGTCAGACAGTGGGTCCAGCCGTATGGAGCGTGGTCGATGGTGTCTCGCACCATCGACAGGGCGGCGATCCGGGTCACCGCCCGTGCGGTCGCCGGCGTCACCGGGACCTCGGGTCCGGCCATCGATCCCAATACGGCGGCGGCGGTTGCGCCGCCGTTCTCGTCCATGGCGTCGACCTGGTGCATCGTCGGGTGGATGAACGTCGAACCGGGTATGCCGAGCCGGGGCGGGTCGGCCAGCGCCCGGAACAGCGCATCGGGGTCCGGGGTCGTGCCGGTCAGGGCTGGTGGCTGACGGTCCGGCCACCCGATCCGCCAGGCCGGACGGCGAGCAAGCTCTCGGCTGAGCGGCCGGATCTGAGACAGCCAGCGGGCCGCGTCCGGCGAGCCGTCGGCCAGCGAGGCCAGCAGGATCGGGGCGTGTCCGGCGGCCGAGGTCCGGGCCACCGTCGACGGCGCCAGCCCCGCGGTGACCTCCGCTGGGCGCGGGGCGGCGGCCAGGAGCGCGCATGCGGTCCGGTCGACCGCTGCCAGATCGCCCCCGGCCACCGCTGCGCCGAGGGCGGCCACCGGGTCGGCCGCCTCGTCCGGGGTGGTCTCGCCCGGTTCATCGTTCCGATCGCCGAGCGGCTCGTAGGTCCGGAACCGGGCGGCGATCGACAGGATCCGCAGTCTGGCCAGCGGTCGGAGCGCGGTCGGCGTCGCAGCAAGCAGCCTGGCACGGGCGGCAAGCTCCAGCGGGGCGTGGAGGACGAAGGAGTCCGCCGGCCCCTCCCGGGGCTCGGCCAGTACGGCCCCGACGGCGTCGATCAACTCGTCGTCGGTCCACCCCTCGACGCCGCCCCGCACCGCCGCCCCGGCCAGGTCGTCGAGGGGGAGGTCTGGCAGTCGGGGGCCGGGAGGTGCTCCGGTCGAAGTGTCCATGGGTCTGTTATAGAATCTAAAGTAATGTTGAGATCAAGAGCCGATGCGAGGGCCGATTCGCCATGGTCGCCGATCGTCAGAGCGCCGACCTCCTGACGATCGGGACCGTCGCCGATCGAACCGGGTTGGCGGTGTCCGCCGTCCGGTTCTACGAGCGGGAGGGCCTGATCACGGCCGTGCGGTCACCGTCCGGGCACCGCAAGTTCACCCGGGCCACCCTGCGCCGGGTCTCGTTCATCCTGGCCTGCCAGCGGTTGGGCTACACGCTCGGCGAGATCGGGGCCCAACTGGCGGCGCTGCCGGACGGGCGAACCCCGACCGACAAGGACTGGGCCCGGTTGGCCGCCGGGTTCCGGGTCGACCTCGACGAGCGAATCCGGCGGATGGAAGACCTGCGCGACCGGCTGGAGGGCTGCATCGGTTGTGGCTGCCTGTCGCTGGAACGCTGCGCCATCTACAACCCGTCAGATGGCGCGGCCGGTCTGGGGTCCGGCCCCCGATACCTGCTCGGCGATTCGGCAGACGACCTCCCGGCCGATGGCTCCCCGGCCGGGGCCTAGAGGAACTCCGGCAGGTCGGCGGCGATCTCCTCCGGCGTCACCATCGGCTCATACCGCTTGACCACAGCGCCGTCCCTGGCCACCAGGAACTTGGTGAAGTTCCAGGCGATGTCCGAGGTGTCGCCGTCGCCGGGCTGGGCCGCCTTCAGGAAGTCGTAGAGCGGGGCAGCGCCGTCGCCGTTGACCTCGATCTTCTCGAACATCGGGAAGGTGACCCCGTAGTTGGACGAGGCGAACTCCTGGATCTCGGCGTTGGTTCCCGGTTCCTGGTTCGCGAACTGGTTGCACGGGAAGGCGAGGACGGTGAAGCCGGCCTCGGCGTTGTCGTCATGAAGCGTACGCAGACCTGCGTACTGCGGCGTGAGGCCTCACTTGGAGGCGACGTTCACCACCAACGACACCTGGTCGCGGAACTTTTGGAACGCCACCGAGGTGCCGGTGATGTCGTTCATCTCGAAGTCGAAGAAGCTGGTCATCGGCGACGAGGATAGGTCACCGCCCCGCTGCGGTCACCCGACGGGGAAGCCCCGCTTCCGCAGCAGCGCATCGGTGTCGACGTCGCGGCCCCGGAACGCCCGGAAGCCGTCTGCCGGGTCGACGGTGTCGCCGGCGGAGAAGACGTGGTCTCGGAGCCGCTCGGCCACCTCGGCGTCGAAGTAGCCACCGGCCTCGGTGAACGCCTCGGCCGCATCGGCGGTCAGGGCGTCCGCCCACAGGTAGCTGTAGTAACCGGCCGAGTAGCCGTCCCCCGAGAACACGTGGGCGAACTGGGGGGTCCGGTGTCGCATCACGATCTGGGCCGGCATGTCAAGCTCGGCCAGCAGCTCCCGCTCGAACCGGTCGGGGTCGATCTCGCCGGTCGGGTCCTCGGCCGCCGCCAGGTGGAGCCGCATGTCGACGATGGCGGCAGACAGGTACTCGACCGTGTCGAACCCCTGGTTGAACGTCTCGGCCCGCTTGATCCGCTCGATCAGTTCGGCCGGCATCGGCTCGCCGGTCTGGTAGTGGCGGCAGAACCGGTTGAGGACCTCGGGCGTCGGGAGCCAGTGCTCGTTGATCTGGGACGGGAACTCGACGTAGTCCCGACTGACCGCGGTGCCGGACTGCGACGGGTACCGCACGTCGGACAGCAGGCCATGGAGGGCGTGGCCGAACTCGTGGAAGAGGGTCCGGGCGTCGTCCCACGAGACCAGGATCGGCTCCCCCGGGGCACCCTTGACGAAGTTGGAGTTGTTGGAGACCAGGGTCGACACCGGGCCGTCCAGGTTCTCCTGGGCCCGATAGGCGGTCATCCATGCCCCGCTGAGCTTGCCCTCACGGGCGTAGGGGTCCAGGTACCAGAGGCCGACGTGGACATCACCGGGGCCGGTCACCTCCCAGACCCGGACGTCCGGATGGAAGCCCGGCACCCCCTCCTCCGGATCCAGCGGGCGGTAGTCGAGGCCGTACAGCTCGGTCGAGCACCACAGCATGGCCTCGATCAGGCTGTCGAGCTGGAGGTAGGGCTTGACATCGTTGAAGTCCAGGTCGTAGTCGGCCATCCGGACCCGCTCGGCCCAGAACCGGTAGTCCCATGGCTCGATCGAGGTACCGGCCAGGGCCTCCATGTCCGCCACCTCCTGGCGGGCTCGATCCCTGGCCTTGGGCCAGACCTCGAGCATCAGGTCCATGGCCGCCTCCGGTGTCTTGGCCATGGCGACCTCCAGCCGCCAGTGGGCGTGGGTCCGATACCCGAGCAGCCGGGCCCGCTCGGCCCGGAGGGACAGGATGCGGGTGATGATCGGCTTGTTGTCGTGGGGTCCGGGGTTGTCGCCTCGGCTGTAGTAGGTCCGCCACACCTGCTCCCGGAGCGCCCGGTCGGTGGCATTGGTCAGGACCGGCTCCATGAACGACCGGGTGTTGAGGATGGCGAAGGCGTCCGGCCGACCCCGCTCGGCCGCAGCCGCGGCCAGTCCGTCGATCAGTGACGCCGGCAGGCCGTCGAGCCGGTCCCGGTCCTCGACCCAGGTCACAAGCTCGGCCTCGTCGTGGAGGACGTTCTGGGTGAAGTCGGTGTAGAGCCCGGCCAGGGTCTGGTTGATCTCGGACAGCCTGGCCGCCGCGTCATCGTCGAGTTCGGCCCCGTTGCGGACGAATCCCCGGAACCGGTCGACGACGACCCGGCGGGTGTCGTCTGGGACGGTGATGGCCCCGGACTCGATCTGGGCATGAACCTCCCTGACCCTGGCGAACAGCGTCGGGTGCTGGGTCACCCAATCCGAGAAGCCGGCGAGCATCGGCCCCACCGTTCGCTGGATCTCGGGGATGGGGCCGGTGTTGAGGTTTGCGGTGTGGACCCCGAACGTGGCCCGCAACCGGTCGAGCATCCGGCCGGAGCTCTCGAGCGCGTCGATCGTGTTGGCCACCGTCGGGGGCTCGGCCGCGGCGGCGATGGCCTCGATCTCGGCCTTGGCGTCCGCGATCGCCGCCTCGAACGCCGGCAGGAACCGATCCGGGTCCACCCGGTCCCATGGCGGCACCCCGCCGAAGGGCCCGGGCCAGGGATCGAGGAGTGGATCGGTTTCGGTCTGGAGCGTGCCGCCGCTGCCATCACCCGTCATCGTGGAGCCTCCGAATGGTCGGTTCTCGACACCGTACTGCGCCGAGGTGACGGTGCGCTGAGCCGGACTGCACCGATTCGGTCGCGGTAGGGTTCGGCATGAGCGCACTACCGGTGACCAGTCTCGGCGACGACCCGGCGGCCGCGCTGCCCGGGATCCTCGAGGCCCTGGCCACCCACGGTGGCGTGATCGTCGAGGATCTGCTCGGGGTGGCGGCCGCCGACCGGATCCGGGAGGAGTTGGCCGAGGGCTATGAAGCGACGGCACCGGGGTCGAAGTCCGATCTGGATGTCTGGCAGGTGTTCCACGGTGCGGCCACCATCCGGTTCACCGGGTTGGCGGCCCGGAGCCGGGCCTTCGTCGATCATGCGCTGCTCAACCCGACGATGCTGGCGGTTGCCGATGCGGTCCTGTTGCCCCACGGGTCCGACTACTGGCTCAACACCGGGCAGGTCATGGCAGTCGGCCCGGGGGAGCCGGCCCAGTACCTGCACCGGGACGAGAACAACTGGCCGGAGGCGGTGGCTGACGATCGGGAGCTGACGGTGAGCTGCATGTTCGCCCTCAGCGAGTTCACCATGGCCAACGGCGCCACCGTGGTCCAGCCCGGCTCGCACCGGTTGACCGCCGGGGTGCGACGGGGCCCGGCCCAGAGCGACGCCGAGTTCCCGACCGCCTACGCCGAGATGCCGGCCGGGGCCGGCATGATCTACAGCGGCAAGGTCGTCCACGGAGCCGGGGCCAATACGACAGACGGGTGGCGTTACGGGATGCACCTCAGCTATGTGGTCGGCTGGCTTCGGCCGGAGGAGGCCAGCCCGTTGATGGTCGATCGGGCCCGGGCGGCCGAACTGCCGCCGCGGGCCCGTGACCTGTTGGGCTGGAGCTCCTACCACTCGGCCGGTGGCGGCCGGACCTGGCTGGTCGACTTCGAGGACGCAAACCGGTTGTTCAGCTGAACCCGGTCTGCGGTGCTCAACCGTCCGTTCCGGGACGATCAGTCGGTGACGACCCGGGCCTCCGGGTTGCCGTAGACGACGTAGCCGAGGAAGTTGGCGTTCCAGCCAGGGCCGAGCGGTGCAGCTCTGGCCGCCTTGGCCGCCGACGCCAGCGTTGCGGATGGTTCACCGGAGAGCAGATGGTCGTAGAACGCCTCGGCGAACTGCCGGGCCGGCGCATCGCTGATCGCCCACTGCCCGCCGATCAGCGCCGAGGCTCCGGCCTGGAAGAACGCCTGGGCGAAGCCGCCGAGGTCCGGCCCGAGCCGGCCGACATGGCAGGCGTTCAGGAACACGATGCTGCCCTGGCGGCTGGTCGGCACATCGGGGATCGCAATCGGATCGAGGCCGCTCTGTGGTTTCCCGTTGCCGACGATCACATCGTCGAGCAGGAGGAAGGTCCTGGTCGGATCCTCGGAATCGGTCCAGCCGTGCCCGGTGAAGTGGAACAGGTCGTAGTCGTTGCGTAGTGGCTCGAACAGCGTGGTCAACCCGATCGACTCGCCCTCGCCGACCCAGCGAGCGCCGAAGCGGTCCCGCAACACCTCGGCTTCGAGCTTGCCGGCCGGGAGCGGCCTGAGGGCCGTTCCCTCGTAGGTCGGCGCAACGACGAGCCGGCGCCCTGGTCTGGCCCGAAGCCGTCGTCGGTCGTGGAGTCCGCGGCCTTTCGTCTCGCCGTACCAACGGCGGATCAGACCGCCCTGGCCGAGAAAGCGGTGGTCCGGGTCTCGGTCTCCATCCGGCGATTGAAACGCGCACAACTCCCAGGGGATGGCCGGGACGTCCGACACCAGCTCCAGCCCGTCGAGGTCTCGTCTCGCTTCCCAGAGCGCCTCGATGATCGTCGACGGGAACAGCTTCTTGGTCAGCGTCGATCCGATGTTGAACAGGCGCTCGTCGAAGACCTCTCCCTGCCCCTGCAGCAGCGGCCGCAGGTCGTCGACCTGTCCGATCGTGGTCATCGCCAGGTCCAGGGATGTGGTGTCCAACCTGATCGATGTGTGTCGGAACAGACCCTGTCCGGGAAGGTTGAGTTCGCACCGCAGCTCGGTCTGGCCTTGCCGGTAGAGCCGGAGCTGCGGACCCATCCGAGGTGCAGCCGACGGGCCGACCGTCGCAGTTGCGACCTGCGGGGGCCCGCCCTTGGCCGGACCGACCTGGATGGCGAGCTCGATCGATGCCAACTCATCCGACCCCTGCCAGATCGTGGCAACCACGGAGCCATCACCCGGGCTCGCCCCCCGAACCGGTACGGCGATGGCCTGGTCCGCATCGGCGGGGAACAACCACGGCCGATGCTCGATCAACTCGACGCAGCCCGTACTCCGTGTGACGAGTTGCAGGGGCTGGATCGGGTCTGCGGCGAACGTGCTGACCGAGGCGCCGGCCAGCCGCACGCCGCGATCGCTGATCGAGAGTTCGATCTCGGCGGTCTGGTCGACCGCCAGCGTCCGAGGTCCTCTGGCCTGCAGCATCCGGGCGATCGTGGCGCCCTGGCCCCGGTCCCGATCTCGTTCGGTTGACGGGGGAGGCTCAGTGGTTCGCATCGGTGGCGGGTCGCCGGGCGGGGGCGGTCCGGCTGGTTGCCCAGCGGGGGTGTAGCCCGGTGCGGCGCCAGCTCCCGAACCGTCCGGGCTCGGCCGTTGCGGGGATCCAGAACTCAGCCAGACCTTCTGGGTCTGGGTGGTCTCGACGTAGTGGGACAGCACACCGGTCGGCCAGCCGTCGCGGTCGACGACCACCCGGGTCCTCGCCCCGGGGAGGGATGCCCGGTCGGTCAGGAGCTCCATCACCGCAGGCGCCGATCCGATGTGGAGCGGTGGGAGCGAGGGGCCGACCGGTTGATGGAGGAGGACCCCGGCCGGGCCGTACCGTTCGACGAAGGCGCGGAGCTCTGCGGTGGTGACCGTCATGTACCGGCGATCGCCTCCCGAGTGGTCGACGCCGACGACCACCCAGTGTCGCCCGGCCTGCTCCGCTGCGTCTGCTGCGGCCCCGACCGTCAGGTGGACGGGAACCACCAGGAAGCTCCGGTCCAGCCATGGGCTCCGGTCCGAACCCCCGGTCGGGCCGGGTCGCAGCCAGTCGGCGATGGTACGGACCACCGGACGGGCCTGGAGGACGGCGACACCAGCCCGGTCGGCCCGGGGAACCGGCAGTTCGGAGCTGTTCGGGAGGGTCGTGTCCCCCGGGTCGACGGGCCGGACCCGATGGACCTGGACCCACCGATCGTCCCCGGTACGGTCACTGTCCGGCGAGTCGACCAGGACGAGGCGACGGGTCTGCGCCGCCTCGTCGATCTCCGGGGGCTCGGCGCCGATCACGATCAGGTCGATCGGCACCCCTGCGTCCGCCAGTGCGGACAGCGCGTCATCGATCACGGCCCCGCTTCGACTGCCGGCCGGGCGTACGCCCCACACGACGTCGTAGGCAGAGAAGAACTGGTCCGCCGCGGGGCGGCCGAGACCGTTCACCGCCTCGGACAGCTCGGTCACGGTTGCGGCGCCGATGACGCCGAGCGTGGATGCTGGTGGCTCGTCCCAGTCGAGGTGCCAGGCGACCGCTCGGCCCCGTCCGTCGAGTTGTTCGAGTACGGCGGTTGCCGGGCCGCCAGACGCGTCGGTGGTCGCCCGATTGCGGGTGAACCAGCGGCCGCTCATCCGTTGGCCTCGGTGAGCGGGTTGGCCAGACGAAGTCCTGGCGGGCCGTAATAGGTGTGGGCCAGAGCGGAGAGCTGCGGGCCGTCCGGATCGGCCAGGTCGCTGCGTCGTGCGATCAGGAGCGCCCGATCGACCGCTTCCCCGGCAAAGACCTGGGCCATCAGATGCTCGGCCGTTCGTGCGGTCCGGGCTGCCTCGACCTCGGTCTCGGTGACCACGATGGCACGGGTACCGAGATCGTTGAGCGCGTCGATCATGGCCTGCCCTGGACGGTCGATCACCCCGGACCAGCAGGCGTTCACCAGGGCCAGCGGACCGGCAGGCAGCCCACCAGCACCGACCAGCCGGCGCATCGCCGCCCCATCGACCTGCAGGGCCCCGAAGTCCAGGACGAACACGTCGGTGTCGTCGGCACTGGCGTCGCCGCGGCTTGCACCGTGGGCCACCACGTTGATGATCTCGGCCTCTGCGAGGTCGGCGATCGGCGCGGTCGTCAGGTCGTTCGGCTCGACCTCGGTCACCGTGAGTCGGTCCGGCCCGTAGCGCTGGAATAGCGCATGCAGCCGGTCGCCAGGGCCGATCAGGTCCGGGCGGAGCAGCCGGACGATTCGGGTCGGGTGCCGATTGTCGAGCACGGTTGGGAGGGCCCGGGATGTGCCGGCGGCGATCCGCCGCAGTCGCTGGACCGCCAAGCCGATGCCGGGCTGTTCGTTCCGGTCGATCCGGGGAGCCCACCCGTTCGGCCAGGCCGCAACGTACTTGATGCCCCAGAAGTTGAACGGGCAGAGCAGCTCGCCATGACCGACGTGATCGTTCGGGTTGCCGGACGGCTCGCCGCATGCCGGTACGTCGTCTGTCGGATCCGGACCGTCGTAGATCATGCCGAGCGGCAGGGTCAGGGCCCCCGTCGCCGCAGTATCGACGGCGATCTGCACCGTGCCATCGGCAGCGGTCGGTGCTGCGAGCTCCCCGAGGATGGAGGCGCGGAGTTCGATACCGGCCCGGGCCACTCGACGCATGGCCGCTTCGCGATCGCTCGGACTGGTGGCCCACTCCCACGATCGGAGCGCAGCGCCGAGGACCAGCCGAGCTTGGTCGGCTGCCTTGCCGGTGTCCGATACGGAGACCTCGTGGGGCTTCGAGATCTCCCGGCCGACTCCCGAGCCCTTGAGCCCAACGACCTGTAGACGTTCCCCATCGCGGTGACCCCGGAACAGCACGACCGCATCGATCCGGGTCAGGGTCAGCAGCTGCTCGGCCGAGAGCCCTGCGGCTCGGTAGACCACCTGGCCCGCTCCATCCGCTATCTGGCGACCGCCGGCCTCCAGGATCGACTCCTCGATCCGGATCGACTGCAGGAGGTTGCCGGCCACCGACAGTTCCGTGTGGAGCTGCATGGGGATGGCGGGGTCGGCCGGGACCTCGAACGGGAGGTCGGCCTGGTTGACGGACGATCGGGGATCGATGGCGGACTGGCTCCAGGCCGCGGACGTGATGCTGTAGGCCCCGACCGCCAACTCGATGCTGCCGGGGATGCCCTGGTAGTCGACCGGGCGGTCGGGGAGTTCGATGCTGACCCTGGCCACGTAGCTCGCTCCTCGGATCAGCGGCTCGGCCATGACCTTGCCGGTGTTCGGGTCGAGGATCTCGACCGTCACCCGGTCGGGGGACGTGTAGGACCAGAGCGCACTCTGAACGCCCCAGGCGACGAACCCGAGACCACCGAGCCCGCCGCCGAGGCCGATGAGCGCAGCCCACACCGTCCAGGTCCGGTGGAGTGGTGCCACGATCCGGACGAAACCCGTGTCGGCGGGACAGACGTCGTCGAAGCCGCCCCGGACCGGATAGATGCCGGGCGTGACCCCGTCGGCCAGGCCCTCCAGGAGGTAGACGCCGTCATCGTCCTCATCGTCGGGATCGACCTCGTAGTCGAAGATGCTGCGGGAGTAGCCGGCGACCTCGGCGTCGATCCACCACCGCCGACGCTCGCCGTCCTCCGGCAGGACCCAGGCCACCTCGAACCGGCTGACCTGTGACAGGTCGACCACGACGGGGTCGCTCCGGGTCGACCGGTTGACGATCGACTGGCCCGAGATCCCGGGGCCCGAGATCGACACCTCGCAGAGGGCGGGCGGGGCCTGGGCAACCGCTGCCGGTGCGACCGGGAGTCCGAGGAGGACCGCAACCACGATGGTGGCCCCGAACGCGCCCCCGACGATCCGGATTCGGAGCGATCGAATGGCCGGCCGGAGCCCCATCACCATCAGGGAGCAGGCGATCCCGATCAGGATCCCGCCGAACCACGGCAACGACTCGAAGGTGATGAAGCTGAGCCAGCCGGTCTGGGTCAGGAGGAACATGAGCGAGGAGCTCCACAACAGCCCGAACAGGATGCCGATGACCGTGCGGAGTCGTCTGCGCCGCCGCAGCGCCTTCGACAGCTGCCGCCGAGCCCTGAGCTGCCGCCACCACGTGCGAAGGAAGGGGAACATCAGAACAACCAGTAGACGCCAACGTCCGTTGCTTGGCTGCTGCCGGTCCAACCGTCGATGGCTGCCTGGCTCGCCGTGATGTAGCACCGCCCGTTCGTGGAGTCCGAGGTCCGTATCACGTGAATGGTGAGGTCGCCGGTGGTGCCGGCTGAGTCATAGGTGCAGGCACCACTGACCTGGATCGCTACCGGTCCTCCCAGGACGTCGGAGATGGCGACGCCGAACTGCTTCCCTGCTTCGACGCTGTCCGGTGCGGCCATAAGGAACGAGCCGGGCTGTGTCACACGTACTCTCACGGTGACGTCCTGGTCCGGGGCGGGGTTGGATTGGTTGGTCTCGGCCTGGGAGAAGCGGAAGTTGCAGTCCCCGTCGTCGTCTGCCGAATAGCTGTTGCCACCCAGGGACGTGCAAGGCCCCGACAGCAGTGTGACGGTGACCTGGCCGCCCTCGGGGAAGGGAGCGTGGTCGACAACGAAGACCGCTCCGACCTCGACCTCGGCCGGCCAGATCGGCTGGTAGGAGCCGGCGGCTTTGCTGATCGTCACCGTTCGCTCGACCGGGGTGGCCGTTTGGTGCGTCGAGGAGGGCGCCTGCGTTGCGCGGAAGATGCACTGGCCGCCGGCGATACCGAACCAGCCGACCTCCGCATCGAACTCGCACGGTCCGTTGACGTAGGTGACCGATACGTCACCGCCTCCGTTCGCAGTCGCCGTCCACTGGATCGACGTGAGGACCTCGGCCGGCGAGATGACCTCGAAGGAGATTTCGACCCGAGGCAGACCGACCGGTACGTCGATCGTCTGGGTTGGTGCCGGGAGGAAGTCTGGGGAGCTGCCCAGGTTCACGGTGAAGCGACAACGGCCTTCGGCTTCCGGGAGGTAGGACGTGCCGCCCGTTGGTGTGCATGGCCCGTCGGTCGACACGGTGAACTGGGGTGGACCTTGGATGATGTCGACCGTCAGCGTGAACTCGGTGCCGACCACCGCCCGGTCCGGGCCGAGGATCCGAAACGACGCCTGGGGCTTGTCGACCCGGATGGTGGTGTTGCTGACCGGACCGGGGAGATGGGTCACGCTCTCGGCTTGGGTCGCAGTCACCCTGCAGGTGCCTTCGGCCAGCAGGTTGATCTGCGACCCCGAGCGTGAGCACACGCCGGTCGGGCCGACCGAGAGCGTCAGGTCACCTCCCGATCGGACGGTCTCGATGACAGAGACGGTGGTTCCTACCTCGCCGCGTAGAGGGTGGTCGATGGTGAATACCCCGGTCGGCCGGTTGACCTGCACCTCGAATACGACATCTCTCGCTGCTGGCCGGGTCGAGGTCGCGGCCTGCGTCGCCACGAACGAGCAGGTACCGACCCGCTCGGCGGTGAAGGAGCGGACGTTCGAGGTCGAGCTGCCACTCACCGCAGCGCACCGGTTGTTTGTCGAGCGGATAGTGATCAATCCGCCGACCCGGTTCCGGATCTCGACATCGAATCGCTCGCCAATCACGACGACCGCAGGATTGGAGATGGTGAACGTGCCCCGCGGTGGCAGATCCGGTCGAGTCGTTTCCAGAACGGTGACGGTGTGCGACTGTGATTCCGCCGATTCGTGGCCATCGTCCGGTTCGAACTCACCAGCAAAGATGCAGGCACCCGGAGCCGTACCGACAAATTGCCCGGCGCTTCGCGTCTCGCAATTTCCGGATTGGAGGGTCACCTCCACCGTCCCGCCCACGACCGCATCGGCTTCAACTATGAAGACCGCATCGGCCTCCGCAGACTCGGGCCCGATCAAGCGAAAGGAGCTCGACTGCAGCACCTCGGCTTGGGTCGTCACCACCTCTTCGTCGGCGGTCTCCGGACCGCTGGGAGGCTGGTTGTCGTCGCCGTCATCGGCAGCGACGACAACCAGATTGCTCCCGCAGGACGCGACCAACAGGCCAATGGCAAGGAGTATCGCTGGCCACCATCCCGGTGCGAGACCGGGTGGCCGGAGGCAGGTAGTCGGAGAAATGGCGGTTCCCTCCTGTCATTGAATTGACGTTGGAGTACTCACCATATTTTCGATTGTGCAACGGCGACGCAACCGGTTAGCGCCAAAGTCGTTCGGTTCTCAACCGCCTGACTGTTGCTTGCGGTGCTCGTCCCAGGCTTCGAGGCTCGCATCTGCCATCATCCGGTGTTCCCGTGCGATCGCTGCGGTCTCTTTGTCCGGTAGCCGGCCGCCGATGGCGACAGCGGCGAAGCGGTTGCCTCGGAAGTACGGTCCGAAATCGGTCGGCCGGAAGAACCGTGCCAGATCCTCCGGGACCTCCACATCGGTGGTCCATGGCGGGACGTCGACCGCCGGGAGGTCGAGGGCTTCGAGCGCGGCCCAGAGGTCATCGTCGTTGGTCCGGTCTGCGAAGTCCCGCCCCTGGTAGCGGTAGACCTCGGTCCCGTCTGGGGCGATGATCACCATGCCCGGGAGGGCGATCCCGCCTCGCTCCTCTGGGTCGAACAGGCCGAGCGGTGCCAGGATCTGCTCGCCACCGGGGTCGGAGACGAAGGCGGTGTGGGTGAATCCCCACCGCTCGGCCATGCCGGCCTGTCGGACGTCGTCATCGACGCTGACCGCAGCCAGCTCGGCCCCGGCGCCGTGGATCCGGTCATAGTTCGTTGCCAGCCGCACGAGCTGGGCGCAGCAGTACGGTCACCAGTCTCCGCGGTACGTCATGAGTATGAGGGCACCGGACGAACGACGAAGGTCGAGGAGGTTCTGCATGCCGGCGATCGTACCCAGCCACTAGCCGACCGGTCAACTATCCTCGCCGGCCGGAAGGTACCCCTCGCCAAGCCGTTCCCCGGCGCTCAGGTTGGCTGCAGCGGGCCGGTCGAGGAGCGGACGACCAGCCATGGCTCGATCTGCTCATGGCGGGCCTCGGTCCGGCCCTTCATCCGCTCCAGGAGGAGCTCCATGGCCTGGCGCCCGAACTGCGGTCGGGGCTGGTGGACCGTTGTCAGCGAGACGGTCCCGATCCCGGCCAGGACGGTGTCGTCGTAGCCGATGACCGACACGTCCTCCGGCACCCGAAGCCCTGCGGTCTGGAGGTAGGTCAGGGCGCCGATGGCAGACAGGTCGTTGCCGGCGAAGATGGCGGTTGGAGGCTCCCGCAGGCTCATCAACTGCTCGGCCGCCTGGTAGCCGGCATCCTCCTTGAAGTCGCCCTCGACCACGATCGGGGCCAGCCCGTACCGGGTCATGGCGTCGATGAAGGCCGAGCGTCGCTCCGGCCCACCGGCCGCCGAGCCGGCATCGATGTGAGCGATCCGCTGGTGCCCGAGCTCGAGCAGATGGTCGACGATCAGGTTTGCCCCGTGGGCCTCGTCGTTGCAGACGGTGTCGAAGCTGTCCAGCCGGTCGTAGTTGCTCACGCTGACGACCGGCGCCTGCGAGGCGTAGCCGTCGAGGATCTCGGCCGGGAGTCTTGGCGCGGCCAGGACCAGGCCATCGGTTCGAAGACTGAGCAGCGCCTCGATCGCGGTGACCTCGCCCCCGTCACGCTGCCAGCCGGTATTGAGCAGGACCTGGAGGCCGGCCTTGTTCGCCACCTCGGCCACGCCCTCGGCCATCTCGGTGAAGTACGGGTTGTGGAGGTCGTTCAGCATCACGCCGACGGTGTGGGTCTGGCCGCTTGCCAGGTTCCTGGCCCACAGGTTCGGCCGGTAGCCGAGCTCTGCGGCGGCGGCCAGGACCTTCTCCCGGCTGGAGGCGCTGACCCGGGGCGAGTCCCGCATGACCAGGGAGACCAGGGCCCTCGAGACGCCGGCCTTGGCCGCCACATCGTCCATCGTTGGTTGCCCCACGGCCCAGACCCTAAAGTAGAGCGCTCTATCTTTGCAAGATCTCCCCACCAGGAAACCCCACAAGGCAAGCGGCGCTCCGGCGCCCACCGTCGGTTGGAGCGGCTCCATGCCTGCCTAATGTGACGGCTCGGGCACGACAACGGCATGAAAGATTTGTTTGACGAGCCCGCAACGATCTCCTACATTCCTTCAAGATCACGTGAGTAGAGCGCTCTACAGCGCTCGGAGCGCAGGGGAGTGCACCGTCGGCGTGACCGCAGGAACGCAAGGCTTCATGTCGCGTATGGCGACCGCCCCGATCTCGTGGGGCATCTGTGAGGTGCCGGGCTGGGGTGTCCAGCTGCCGGTCGATCGGGTGCTGTCCGAGATGGCGGAACTGGGCTTCCCCGCCACCGAGCTCGGCTCCGAAGGCTATCTGCCTGACACTCCGGACGAGTTGCTCGGCACCCTGCGGCCCCACGGGCTCGGCATGCTCGCCGCCTTCGTCCCGCTGGTGATCCACCGCCCGGAGCTGGCTGATGAGTCGCTCCGCCGGGCCAAGGAGACCGCGGCCCTGCTCCAGGCCGTCGGCGCCACCTATTTCAACACCGCACCGGTCACCACCTGGGACTGGGCGCCCCGAACCCCGCTGACCGACGAGGAGTGGGAGCATGCCCTTGCCATGTTCGGTCGGATCGAGGAGATCACAGACGCCTACGGGTTGACCCAGGTGCTCCACACCCATGTCGGCATCATCGTCGAGACCAAGGAGGAGGTCCTCCGGGTCCTCGACGGCTGCGACGTGCAGTTCGTGCTCGACACCGCCCACCTGATCGTCGGCGGGTTCGACCCGGTCGACTTCGTGACCGACCACGCCGACCGGGTCGGTCTGGTTCACGTCAAAGACGCCGATCTCTCGATCGCCGGCCGGCTAAACGCCGGCGAGCTGACACTGATGGAGGCCGTCCAGGCCGGGATCTTCCCCCCGGTCGGCGACGGCGACATCGACTTGGACGCCGTCATCTCACGCCTCGAGGCGAACGGGTATGACGGTTGGTACGTCCTCGAACAGGATGTTGCCATAACGGGTCCGGAGCCGGAGCTAGGCTTCGGGCCCATCGAAGGCGTTCGCAAGAGCGTCGACTATCTGAAGGGGTTGGAACGGCGGCTGACCGCATAGCCGGCGCGGGCTATGTCACTCAGGCGTTCCGACCTCTGACGACACAACACCATTGGAGAGAGGAAAACAATGAAGAAGATGCGTTGGCTGGCCTTGCTGCTGGCTCTCGTCATGGTCGCCGCAGCGTGCGGCAGCGATGACAGCGATGACGCCGGTGGCGACGACACCGGTTCCGAAGCTGCGACCGACAGTGGTAGCGACGACAGTGGCTCCGATGACGGCGGCGACGAGGATACCGATGCCGGTTCCGATGACGGTGGCGACGAGGACGTCGAGCTGACTCAGGGCGGCGACCTCACCTTCCACATGATCACCCACTCCGATGACGGCCCGTTCTGGTCCGTCGTCAAGCGGGGCATGGACGCAGCCTGCGCCGACGTCGGCGTGACCTGCGTGTGGAACCCGGGCAACAACGATCCGGGCCAGATGGTCACCGACATCGAGTCGGCCATCGCCTCCGGCTCGAACGGCATCGCCGCTTCGCTGCCGAGCCCGGACCAGCTGATCGGCCCGCTCCAGGACGCGGTCGCCGCCGGCATCCCGGTCTACACCATCAACTCCGGTGTGAACGACTACCAGACCATCGGTGCGACCGCCCACGTCGGTCAGACCGAGACCATCGCCGGCGAGGGTGCCGGTAACCGCTTCAACGACGCCGGCGCCGGCACCGTCCTCTGCGCCCGTCAGGAGCAGTCAAACGTCGGCCTCGAGGAGCGCTGCGCCGGTCTGGAGTCGTCGTTCGGCGGCACCGTGATCAGCGAGTTCATCGCCCCTGACACCGACCAGACCGAGCAGATCAACGCCATGAAGGCCGTGCTCGAGGCCAACCCGGACATCGACGGCATCCTTGGCACCGGCCCGGTCATCGCGGTTTCCGCCCTGACCGCGGCGCAGGACCTCGGCCGTGACATCACCATCGGTGGCTTCGACGTGACCCCCGAGATCATCGACGCCATCGAGGCCGGGGACATCGCCTTCACCGTGGATCAGCAGCAGTACCTGCAGGGCTACCTGCCGATCATCCTGCTGTACCTCGAGGTGACCAACCAGAACACCGCCGGTGGCGGTCTGCCGATCCTCACCGGTCCGGGCTTCATCACCCCGGAGAACGCCGGTGCGGTCAAGGCCCTGGTTGCCGAAGGCACCCGCTGATCGGTCACTGACACCGATGTCGGCCGGCCGGTGACGTCGGCGCCCGAGGCGCTGGCGCATCGGCAGGCCATGCAGTACCTATGAAGCGGGGAGGGGCCACCTCGGTCCCTCCCCGCCTCAGCCTCCGGGCTCGGCCGTCGCATTGCGGGCGGCGCCGGACCCGAGTAGCAACGAGTGGGAAACAGGACGGGTGGAGCGGCCGCCCGCCAAACCAGTAGGGGGAGTTCCGGTCACATGAGTGACACCACGACGGATGCCGAACCGGATTCGGCAGCGCCAGCGGCGGCGGCACCGGCCGCCGACGAACGATTGGCCTACCGGGGGGTCTTCGCCAGACTCCTCGTCCGACCCGAGATCGGTGCGGCGATCGCCGCCATGGCGATCTGGGTCTTCTTCTGGGCGGTGTCCGGTTCCTTCGGCGTCACCGGCGGCACGGCGTCCATCCTCGACGTTGCCGCCACGCTCGGCATCATGGCCGTCGCCGTCTCGATGCTGATGATCGGCGGCGAGTTCGACCTCTCGTCTGGGGCGGCGACCGGGGCCCTCGGCATAATCACCCTGCTCCTGGTTCGGGACGTGACCGGTGAGATGGGCGGCGCCGGCTTGAGCCTCTGGCTCGCCCTGCCGATCTCCCTGGCCTTGGCGCTGGGGCTCGGCTGGTTCAACGGGACAATGGTCAACCGGACCTCGCTTCCCAGCTTCATCGTCACCCTCGGCTCGTTCTTCATCCTCAAGGGGGCGAAGCTCGGCTTCGCCAAGCTGATCGTCGACCAGATCCAGGTCGGTAAGATGGACGACCTTGAGATCTTCGCCGCCGAACGAGGCGGCGATCGGGGCTATGGCTTCTTCCAGACCGTGTTCGCCGCCGAGTGGGAGCGCAACCTCCGGACCTGGGAGGCCCGAGACGTCGTCTACACGATCGGCACCCTGGCCGGCCTCACCCTGATCGCCATGGCCATCTACGAGCTGCGGTTCGCCCGCAAGGAGAAGGCGAACCCGACCGGCCTGGCCATGTTCGCCGCCGGGATCGTCGGCGGCATCGTCGGCGTGCTGTACCTCCACAACACCGATGGGGTCGGCGGCAACACGGTGGGGGCCATCATCATCGGCGCCTCGTTCCTGGTCGGGTTCCTCGGCCTGGCGATGTGGCGCTACGAGTCGCTGACCGAGCGTGGTGGCTCGTCGCTGTCGACCGCCGCGCTCCGTCCCCTCGCCCTCGGCATCGGCTCACTGGTGCTGGCGGTCATCTTCGCTTCGGCCCTCGACGCCCAGAACGCGGAGAACGTGACCTTCCTGGTCACCGAGCAGGGCCTCCGGGCCATCCTGTTCGTCGCCCTCGGCGCCGCCGGGGCGGTGTGGCTGCTGATGGCGGCCAACCGGGCCGGCCAGACCTCGCAGCTGATGCGCTCGGCCATCCTGATGCTGACCGCGGTGGCCACCGTGCTGATGGCGTTCTTCATCCGCTCGGAGTCCGGCAGCCCCAAGTTCCGGACCGAGGTCTTCTCGGTCATGCTGGCCGTCGGCGCCCTGATGGCCACCTGGGCCATCGTGACCTACCTGTTCAAGGAGCGGCGCTTCGCTGACGCCGGGGCCGACGCGCTCGGCAACCGGCTGGCCGTGCTCGGCGGCGCGTTGTTCGTCCTCGGCGTCGTGGTCCGGCTGCTGTTCACCGTCCAGGACGAGTTGGACGCCGGGATCTCCCCGGCCAAGTTCAGCGTCCGCATCCTGTGGTTCCTGCTGTTCGCCGGGGTCGCCACCTGGGTGCTCGGTCGGACCCAGTTCGGCAGCTGGGTGTTCGCCGTCGGCGGCAACAAGGAGGCCTCACGCCAGATCGGCGTCCCGGCCGCCCGGACCAAGACCCAGCTGTTCATGGTCGTCAGCTTCGCCGCCTGGCTGGTCGGAACGCTGCTCGCATTCCGGCTCAACACCATCCAGGCCAGCACCGGAGACGGCGAGGAGTTCGAGTACATCATCGCCGCCGTCGTCGGCGGGACCGCCCTGACCGGCGGCTACGGCTCCACACTCGGTGCCGCCATCGGGGCCATCATCATGGCCATGTCGGTCCAGGGCATCCCGTTCGCCCGCTGGAACTCGGACTGGCGGTTCGTGTTCCTCGGCGGGATCCTGTTGGTGGCGGTGATCGCCAACAACTTCATCCGTTCGAAGGCGGAGGCAACCCGATGAGCGACAACGGCACCCCCCTCCTCCAGCTGAACAACATCGGCAAGTTCTACGGGAACATCATCGCCCTGCAGAACGTCACGACCGAGGTGCTCGCCGGCAAGGTGACCTGTGTCCTCGGCGACAACGGCGCCGGCAAGTCGACCTTCATCAAGATCCTGGCCGGCGTGCACCAGCACGATGCCGGCGAGTTCCTCCTCGAGGGCGAGTCGGTCCGGTTCGACTCGCCCCGCGAGGCCCTGGATCGTGGCATCGCCGCGGTGTACCAGGACCTGGCCATGGTGCCGCTGATGTCGGTGTGGCGGAACTTCTTCCTCGGCTCCGAGCCGACAAAGGGGATCTGGCCGTTCCAGTGGATCGACAAGGCAACCGCCAGCCGGACCGCCAAGGAGGAGATGGCCAAGATGGGCATCGACATCCGCGACACCGAGCAGCCGGTCGGCACGCTGTCCGGTGGCGAGCGCCAGTCGGTTGCGATCGCCCGGGCCGTCTACTTCGGGGCCAAGGTCCTGATCCTCGACGAGCCGACCTCGGCCCTCGGGGTGAAGCAGTCCGGTGTGGTGTTGCGGTACATCGTCGAGGCGGCCAAGCGTGGCCTCGGCGTGATCTTCATCACCCACAACCCG
>JBCCFN010000028.1:0-25969 GCA_039029715.1 Actinomycetota bacterium
CAAACGTTCTGGGGCGGTGCATTCGCCGCCCCGGACCTTTGACGCGAGCATTCCTATGTCGACATCTGAAACACAACAGTCAGGTCCCCCCAAAGGGTTAGGGCCACTCGCCAAGCGCGAGATGCGCTTTGCCTATCTCCTGCTTTTGCCAACGTTCCTTATCGTGCTTTCGGTGGTTTTATTCCCGCTGATCGCTAACGTTTGGATCAGCTTTAAACCCGTCACACTGGGCGACTTGCGCCCGCCTGCCATTTTGGTGAATGAACGGTTGATGGGCGATCTTGAGGTCGCCGGTGACGAGGCCGACATTAGGTACCGCGCGCGTAACTCCTCTCGCAAAAGCGCGATTGCGGATGTGGTGTTTACTGACACAGTTCCGGCAAGCTCGGTGGTGCGGACTTCGCCAAGGGCAGCCGGTTCTGCCACGGCGGCGGCACCGCAGACATGGAGTGGTATCGGCGGCTGGGGAACCTGGGTCTGACCATGCTGGTCCGCCTCGGATTCGGTGGCCGCTACTCCGACCTGTGCTACGGCTACAACGCATTCTGGAAGCAGGCCATCGAGCGGCTGGAGCTGGACGCAGACGGGTTCGAGATCGAGACCCTGATGAACGTCCGGGCCCTCACGGCCGGCCTGTCCGTCACCGAGGTGCCGAGCTACGAGGCCCGGCGGCTGTACGGGACCAGCCACCTCAACACCGTCACCGACGGTTGGCGGGTTCTGAAGACGATCATCCGGGAACGGCGAAACCCCCATCGGGACGGCGGAGCGGTCATCGACCTCCGCGACCGGCGGGTCAGCACGTCGGCCTGATCCGAAGACCGAGCGGACCGAGCGCTCGAAGTTCGGTAGCATCGTGGGTACGGTGCTGTCTGCCAGGCCGAACCCTCCGAGTCGCCGCTTCGGTCGACCGCGTACGGTTCGGGTCCGGTGACGCCTGCCGAGTAGAGCCCTGGTGGAGGACGTGTCCGAACAGTTCGTAGCGTTGCGGGAGCGGCTGGCCGCCGTACCGGTCATCAAGAGCGGCCTGTCGCTCATGACCGGCACGATGCTCACGTCCGCACTGGGCCTGGTGTTCTGGGTCATCGCGGCGCGGCTGTACGAGCCCGCAGCGTTCGGCGTCAGCACCACCGCTGTCTACACCATGATCATGCTGGCGGACGTCGCCTGCATCGGGCTGCGGACCGGGCTGGTCCGCTACATCCCCCAGGCCGGTCGTGCCACCACCCGGACCATCGTCTGGGGGTACGCGCTGGTCACCACTGCGGCCACGGTGACCGCCGGGATCTTCCTGATCGGTCTCGGTTGGTGGGCCCCGGATCTCACCGAGTTGCGCAACTCGATCCTGGTGGTCGGGTTCTTCATTCTGTCGACCGCATTCTGGGCGCTGTTCATGCTGGAGGATGCGGTCCTGGTCGGGCTCCGCAAGGCACCGTGGGTCCCGATCGAGAACACGCTGTTCGGGATCCTGAAGATCATCCTGCTGTTCCCCATGGCGTCGCTCTCGCCGTCGCTCGGTGTGTTCTGGGCATGGACCCTGCCGGTGTTCCCCATCGTGATCGGGATCAATGTCGGGGTCCGTCGGGTGGCCCAACGGAAGGTCCGGGCGGCCAGACGGGCCGGTGAGCGCCGGCGACCGTCGATGCGGGCCCTGCTGACCGAGATCCTGGCCTTCTCCCTGGCCGACTGGTTCGCTGCCGTCGCCCGGCTGGCTGCACTCGGCGTGATCCCGCTGATGGTGTTGGCCGAGGTCGGCAAGGTCGAGGCCGGCTACTTCCAGGCCGCCTGGCTGATCGCCTTCACCATCTTCGCCCTCAGTATGAATGCGGCCTATGCGCTGTTGGCCGAGTCGTCGTACGAGAAGAACAGCCTGCACCGCAACTCGATCCAGGCCGGCCTGCTCAGCCTTGCGCTGACCCTCCCCGTGATCCTGGTCGGGGTGGTCGGCGCCCCCTACCTGCTGCTGATCTACGGTCAGGAGTTCGCCGACAACTCGGCATCGGTCCTCCGAATCCTGTTGCTCGCTGCCATCCCGAACATCGCCCACCAGATCTACGTCGGTCGGCTCCGATCACAGTCCCGGATGGGGTGGGTCGTCTTCCTGGAAACGCTGCTGTCGGTACTGGTGGTCGTTCTGGCCGCCGCCCTGCTCCCTCGCTACGGCATCGACGGCGTGGGCTACGCCTGGCTGATCGGTCTGTCCGCGCTGGCGCTCTACGCCATCGTGGCCGAGACCGTCTGGTGGTGGGCTGCACGGCTGGATGCGAGGCTCGTTCGGGCGGTCGGCGTTCTCGTCGGGTTGTCGCGGCCGGATCGTCCCGCTCGAGGAATGGAGGGGCGTCTCTCCCGGTTCCAGGACCGGACCGGCCTGGCCGGCGTGGAGACCCACTGGCGGCCATCGGTCAAGGATCGGCAGGTCGCCATCATCGGGAACGGGATGGAGCGGGAGACCGTGGTCGAATTCGCCAGAACGTCTGCGGGCGCCGAGGAGCTCGTCCGTCGCCGCACCGGTCTGG
Source organism: Actinomycetota bacterium (assembly GCA_039029715.1). Lineage (GTDB taxonomy): Bacteria > Actinomycetota > Acidimicrobiia > Acidimicrobiales > SZUA-35 > JAHELU01. The sequence goes on from JBCCFN010000028.1 coordinate 2,517, forward strand.
AGGCCCTGCACCGCGATCGACGGCTGCACGACGTGCATCGCCTCGTTCCGGTGGTTCGGGACCACGACGAGACCCCGGGCCGGGAGTACCTCGCGCTGGAGCAACCGGTTGGTCCGAGCGCCCGGGCGCTGCTGGCCTCGGGGGTCGACAGGACCGAGGTCTGCCGCCACGCCCTGTGGGGGCTTCGCCCGCTGCGAGATGCGACCGGCCGGGTCGTGTTGGTCGGTGCGGAGGATCTGGACCGTTGGATCGAGGCGCCGCTCGAGCACCTCCGGACGGTCGGGCGGGCGTCGGCCGACCAGCTGGAGGAGCTGCAGCACCGGCTGTTCGTCGATTTGGTCGGCCTGCCGCTGCCGGTGGGGACCATCCACGGCGAACTCGGCCTCGACAACATCATCCTCGGGACCGGGCCGAGCCGGCCCGGTGGGCCCGGCGGGCTGCACCTCCGGGGGTACTGCCGCTGGGATCAGAGCTGCGATGCGCCGTTCGTCGTCGATGCCGCCACGCTGGCCATGAGTGACCTCGTCACCCAGCGTCGCCGAGAGCTCGGTGATGTCACCGCCTCGTTGCTGCGCGACCCTGCTCCGTTCGAGGCCCACCCGGCAATGCAGTCGGCCGCAGTCGAGGGCTGGGGGAGCGGCGGCTACACCGGTCCGGTGCAGGCCAGAGCGGTGCTGCTCCTGGCCTGGCTGTTCCAGGTCGGTAGCCCACTGCCACCGGGGCGGACGGTGTCATCCGATGGCGTGTGGCTGGCCCGCAACGCCCAGCCGGTGCTGGCCCTGCTCGATGACGTGTTGGAGTTCCAGCCGTGAACCGGGGCCGGCAGACGACGAGACGGTCCACGTGACCGTCACGCAGAGCGCCTACGGGGTCGGGATCTTCGGTGCCATCACCGCCGCCCTCATGTTCGCCGGCCTCGACGCCGTCGGTGGGATCTTCGCCCTGTTCCAACTCGGCCTGTTCGTCGGTGCCCCCCTGGCGATCGTCCTGCACCACGAGCTGCGATCGTGGCGTGTGGTACTGGTCGTGGCCGCAGCCCTGTCGCTCGCCCTGTCTGCCATCTCGGTGCAGTTCCTGATCTGGTTTCGGGTCGCCAGCGGGGAGCTGCTGGTGGTGACCGCAACGACCTACGGCGTGGTGCTGGCCTGGCTGCTGTCGTCTGCCGATCTCGGGCGGGCCGAGTCTGCGGAGGGCGGCGTCTCATGATGACCGGGGAGCCGGAGCTCGAGGAACTCGACCTCGACGCGCCTGGGCTCGGCCTCAGCCGCGGCGGGATTCTCTCGCTCGCCCTCGGCGCGCTGGCGGCGGTGTTCGGACTCTACGGCGGCGCCACCGCCCGGACCGACCTGGTCGACGGCTACGGCCTGATCTTCGCCCTGCCCCCGATCTACTGGGTCGGGGTGGTCCTTGGCGCCATCGCCACCTACCTGCTGTTCCGGATCGCCCTCCGGGAGCGGACGAGATACGCCGCTGCGGTACCAGGCATCTGGCTCGCCATCCTCCATACCGGCCCGCATCTGGCTCACGAGCACTTCCGGTTCCAGACCGTGTGGACCCATGTGGGGTTCGTCCGGGTGATCGACGAGACCAACTCCGGCGATGTCCTGATCGATGCCCGGTTCGCCTGGCCCGGGTTCTTCGGCACGTCGATCGCCTCCCTCGGCCACGTCAACGCCGAGACCCTGGACCTGATCATGCGTCTGTGGCCGACCGCAATCCTGGCCGCCACCTCCATCCTGGTGTCGGCGCTTGCGACCCGGGCCTATCCGACCATTCCCCTGATCGGTTCGCTGTCGGCCGTCTCCTACATCCTGTTGGCCTGGACCGGTCAGGACTACTACTCACCACAGAGCTTCGGGTTCACCGCCTACCTCTGCATCCTGGTGCTGTTGGAGAGCGGCCCGTTGCGAACCAGCCTGGCGTGGAGCGCCTCGGTCCCGTTCCTTGCCCGCTTCGCCGCCGCCGGCGGGGATCGCCCGGCCGCCCGTTCGACCCCGGTCTTCGTGGCCCTCATCGTGCTCAGCTACGGGGCGATCGTGTCCCATCCGCTGGCCCCGTTCTTCATCTGTCTGGGGCTCGTCATCCTCGGACTCTACGGGCGCACGGTCGCCTGGCGCCTCCTTGCCATGGTCTCGATCTCCTACATCGCCTGGTTCTTCATCACCGCCGAACCGTGGTGGTCGACCCAGCTCCCGGACATGATCGATCAGGTCGGCTCGTTCTTCGGCAACCTCGACGAGACCACGACGGCCCGGGTCGCCACCTCGTCACCCGAACACCTGTTCGTGACCCGGGTCCGAAGCGTAGTCGGTATCGCCACGTTCCTGTCGGTGTTGGCGGTCGGCATCACGATGGCGACCGAGCGCTTCCGGCACCTCAGACCGGCCATCCCGCTCGCCCCGCTGGCCGGTATCCCGTCGCTGGCGTTGGCCCTCCAGAACTACGGCGGGGAGATCATCTTCCGGGTCGTCCTGTTCACCCTGCCGATGGCAGCCATCCTCTTCGGCCGGATCCTGGCCTCGGTCCGGGTGCGGGCCCTCCCGATCGTCATGCCGGTCCTTGTGCTCATCATGACCCCGGCCCTGATGCTGGCCCGGTTCGGTAACGAGGCCTTCGAGATGACGACGGCGATCGACCGGGAGGTGATGGAGGTCGGGTACGCCCGGGCTCAGGACGACACCCTGTTCGTCCTCGACAACGGGTTCGCCCCCTACCGGGATCAGACGGTCGGCCGGAACCGATTCGTCGAGGCCGGGGCGTCGGCCGATGACGCCTGGATCGCAAGACTGGAGGAGCTGGCCGACCGCTGGAACCGGGATCGGATCATCGTCCTGTTCACTCCGAGCCAGACCCAGTGGCGGATCCATGGCCGGAGCTCACCACCCGATTACCTCGACGGGGTCGCCGAGTGGCTCGAGGAACGCGGCGCCACCGTGCTCTACGAGAAGGATGGGGGCTGGGTCATTGAGTTGTAGCCGCCCCGGTGGTCCCGGTGCCTGACTGGCTCATCCAGCTGACCGGACTGCTGGTCCTCGTCTTGCCGCTGGCGGCCGTCCAGTGGAACTTCGCCGGGAACCGACGTCGATCGGCCCCCAGACGGCTGCTGTCGCCAAAGGAGCAGCAGCGGTGGCGCCTCGAGATCTACTCCAACCAGAACGAGGCCGAAGGCAGCATCGTCGACCGGGCAGACATCCCGTTCCCGGTAAAGCAGGTCCGGTCGGCCAAGGGAGAACTGGCCCGCCAGGAGGGTCGGAACGTGTGGGCCCTGCCCCGGTTGGAGCTCGAGGTCTCGGTCGCCGACCCGTTCACCGACGATGTCCTCTCCGGTCTGTTCGGGGTGGAGCATCACGTGCGGTTCGTGTCAGGGAACGAGGCCGTCATCGACGCCAGGAACCAGTGCCGGGTCCGGGTCCGAGCCCTCCCGTTCCGGCACTGAACAAGGGCCGGGGACCACTCGCCGACCGCCTCGACCGGCGGGCATCTGGGAGTCATATTTCGACCATCGATGGGACATGTGTCAACTGCCGCCGAATGGCGCCCGCGACGTCCCGGACAGCTACCATGTGTGCCGATGGCTACCCCCCACACTGTCTCCGTTTCCTCCGGTGACGGGCCGTCCGGACCGGCTCATGGCCTGACGCTCGGCTACGACCGGATCGAGACGATCGATCGAGCACAGGCCAAGGCCGTGTTCGAGCACGCCGGTTATCTGCCCCTCCCCGGCCTGTTGCCAGAGCCGACGCTCGAGGCACTCCGGCGCGAGGTCGACCGCCTCCTGACCCGGGCCAAGCGTCGGGACTTCTCCATGGAATGTATGGGCGGCACCCCTCGGCACATGACGACCCTCGGTGGGATCGAGATCGCCGAGACCGCGCCGGTCATCAGCGAGCTGTATCACGATCCGATGCTCGCCGGCACCCTCGGTGAGCTGGTCGGTATGGAGTTCGAGCCGGCCGAGGACCCGGTCGAGCGGCACGTCCTGAACGTCCTGCACCGCTCCGGTGACACCCATGGCCTGCACACGGACGACTACCCGTTGGCGCTGGTGATGTTCCTGGAGAGCCCCAACTGTGAGACCGGCTGCGGTCACCTCGAGTTCTTCGGGGCCTGCACCGCAGGACACTCCTCGGTCAAGAGCCACGCCCCCGGCGATGCCTACCTGCTGCGGGCCGACACGTTCCCACACCGGGTCCGGCCCATCCATGACGGCTGCCGGCGCACGGTGCTGAACTTCGCCTACGGCGCGGCCAACGTCCCCGTCACGGTCACCAAGTCAGCGTCGATCCTCTACGCCTGATCGGGCCCCGCAGACCGCGGGGACCAGCGGAACCTACCGGGGCTTGCCCTCCGGGTCGACGTAGTCGACCTGGAGATGTCCGCCCTCGTCCAGATCGGTGTACTCCTCGTCGGTGAGGCCGGCGATGCCCTTCAGAACCGCCTCGTTGTCGCCACCGAGGACCGGGAGCGGCCCCCAGGCCATGTCCGGGCCGTCCCACCGCCAGAGGTGGGCGGGATAGGGGTGACTGCCGGTTTCGTCGCTGCCGTTCGGTCGGAACATGCCCCGCGCCGCCAGGTGCGGGTCGGCGAGAGCCGAGAGCTCGTCGAGCACCGGGGCGGCCGCCACCCCCTCGGCCTGACACCGCTGGAACACCTCGTCCGGCGTCAGCGTCGCGGTCCAGCCCTCGATGAGCTGGTCGAGCTCATCATGGGCGGCCCGGCGGCCGGCCACGGTTGCAAACCGGGGATCCTCGGCCCATGACGGACTGCCGGCGGCGACGGCGAACCGCCGCCAGGCATCGTCACCGGTGATGGAGATCACGGCCCAGGCGTCGTCGCCGGCGCACCGGTAGCAGCCCTGCGGGGCGTGGGTTGCGTGGCGATTGCCGAGGGGTTGGTGGACCCGGCCGGTCCGGTCGGCGTCGATCAACAGCTCGCCGATGTGGTTGAGCATGTTCTCCGACTGTGCGAGCTCGACCAGCTCGCCCTCGCCGGTTCGCTCCCGACGCCGAAGCGCCAGCAGGGCGGCCAGCGCGCCGGCCGAGCCGGACGCAGCGTCCATGTGGAACACGGTGTCCAGCTCGGTCAGATCGCCGTCCAGGTAGCCCCGGATGGCGGTCAGACCGCACAGGCCCTCGAAGTTGACGCCGAAGCCCACGTAGTCCCGGTACGGTCCGGCCAGCCCGACGGACGGCATCCGGATCATGATCAGTCTGGGGTTGCGCTCCCGTAGCTCATCCCACCCGATGCCGAGCTTGTCCACCAGGTCGACCGCGTTGTTCTCGATCATGATGTCGCACTGTTCAGCCAGCCGGAGGAACGCCTCGCGGCCGGCCTCGGTCCGGAGATCGAGCGTGATGCTCCGCTTGTTTCGGGCGTGGGCGTTAAACAACGCCACCCGGTTCCATGGCCGTTCACCGGGATCGGCATCCGGGTAGCCGCCCATGATCCCGCCGGCGTCAGCCACGTAGTCCTTCGGTGGGCGGGGGAGCGCACCGCGGGTTGCGGTCGGGAAGATCCAGGGGTTGTCGACCCGGATCACCTCGGCCCCCAGATCGCCGAGCAGGCACGTCGCGTAGGGGCCGGCCCAGATCACGGTCAGGTCGAGGATCCGGATCCCGTCCAGCGGGAGGTGGCCGGTCTCGGCGTCCGGCTGGTCCGGCGATCCGGCCCCGGCCGGAGCGGGCGACGCCGGTGCCGCATCGGCGGCCAGTTCGGCCAGGATCTCGTCGGTGTGTTGGCCGAGCAGTGGAGCCGGGCGCTCCAGCCGCCAGCCGTCCGCCATCCGGATCGGCGGGCCCGGCTGGCGGATCGTGCCGGCAGCCGGGTGCTCGACCGGGACGAAGAACCCCCGCTCGGCGAAATGGGGGTCGTCCAGCAGATCGATCGGGCGGTTGACCGCGGTGACCGGCCAACTGGCGGCCTGGCCGGCCTCCATCGCCTGCTGCTTCTCCATGGTCAGTGTCCAGCCGAGGATGAAGGCATCGGTCAGCTCACCAGCCGTCTCGTCGAACATGAATCCCGGGTCGTCGTAGATGGCGGACAGGTCCGGGTTGTCGACAACGGCCAGCATGCGGGGGACCCAGTTGACCAGGGTCGACAGCTGGACGTGGCCGTCGAGGGTCGGCCGGCAACCGTTGGGGAGGGTCGAGATGCGGTACCCGCCCGGCCGTTCGACGTTCTGGCCCCGATAGGCGGCGTAGAGCAGGTAGGTCATCCGCCGGTCGATGGAGGCGACCTGGGTCTCGACGTTCGAGAGGTCGATGTGGGTCCCCCGTCCCGACTGTTCAGACAGCGCCAGGCCGGCCAGGGCCGTGACCGCAGCCACCGTCCCGCACTGGTACTGACCGACGTCGCCGCCCATCTTCAGCGGTCCGTTGTCGACCGAGCCGCTCGCCGACATCGGGCCGCCATAGGCGTAATGGACGATCTCCTCGCCGACCATCCCCGCATGTGGGCCGGTCAATCCGAACGGGGTGACGGTGACGACCACCAGCCCGGGGTGGCGGTCCCGGAGGGTGGCCGGGTCCGGTTCCGGCGACGATTGGATCACCACGTCAGCCGAGGCCACCAGCCGATCGATGGTCTCCGGGTCCTCGGCGACGATCGACCGCTTGTTGGTGTTGCAGTGGAGGAACAGGGCCGAGCCTTCGAGATCCGGCGCTCCGTCGAACGGGCCGGTCGACCGTGACCGATCACCTCCGGAGGGTTCGACCTTGATCACGTCTGCACCGAAGTCTGCCAGCAGCTTCCCGGCATACGGTCCGGCGATCCCCTCGGCGACCTCGACGACCCGGACGCCGGCCAGGGGGCGGGCGGCGGTCACAGGCCGAGATCCTCGAGCACGGGGATCAGGTGCCGGCGGAGCAGCTTCCCGGTGGAGGTCCGGGGGAGGTCGTCGGTCACGTGGATGGCCTCCGGTCGTTTGAATGCCGCCAGGTGTTGGCGCGTGTGTTCGGTCAGCGCATCTGTCGATCCTCCGGGTCGAAGCACGACCGCTGCGACGATCCGCTCGCCCCAGGTCTCGTCCTTCAAGCCGACGACCGCAGCGTCGAGGACGTCACCGTGCTCGTGGAGCACCGCTTCGACCTCTTCCGGGGCCACGTTCTCGCCGCCACGGATGATCATGTCCCCGGACCGGCCGCTTAGGAACAGGTAGTCGTCGTCGTCGAGGAACCCGAGGTCGCCGGTGTGGACCCAGCCCTCGTCGTCGATCGTGACCCGGGTCTTCTCCTCGGCCCCCCAGTAGCCGTCCATGGCCCGGTAGGTCATCAGCTGGACCTCGCCGACCTCGCCCGGCCCGAGCGGTTCCCCCTCCGGCCCGACGATTCGGATCATCACATCGTCGAGGACCTGGCCGACCGAGCCGAGCCGGGCCAGCTTCTGATCGCTGTCGAGCACGTGATCTTCCGGCCCGAGCACCGCCACGGTCGATGTGGTCTCGGTCTGGCCATATGCCCCGGAGAACGCCACGTGGTCGGGGAATTCGTGGATGGCCCGCCTGATCACCGCTGGGGGCATCGGCGCCGCCCCGTAGGTCAGAGCCTGCAGTGAACCGAGCCGCCCGCCGTCGAACCCCTCGGCCTCGAGGACCTTGGCCAGCATCGTCGGGACCAGGAAGGCATGGGTGACGCCGTGGGCCTCGACCAGCTCGACCCACCGGGTCGGTTCGAACTGGGGCGTCACCACCGTCACCCGGCCGGAGTACAGCGCATTGAGCAGCGAGGTCAGCCCGGCGACGTGGTACAGCGGGGCGGCGAGCAGCATCCGGCCCTGATCGGAGCCATCGGCGGCGTCGTTCGCCCCCATCACGTAGTTGGTGAGGGCACCATGGTTGAGCTTCACCCCCTTGGGGAGCGAGGTGGTCCCCGAGGTGTACAGCAGCGCCGCCAGATCCTCGTCCTCGACCTCTGCGACAAGGGGAAACTCATCGGCGGCGTCCCGGCGGTCCCGGTAGTCCCCGTCCAGGTACAGGACCTCGGTCAGCGACTCTGGGCGACAGGCCTGGATCAGGTCCCGGTAGCGGGCCTCGGTGAAGAGGACCTTGGCCCCCGAGTCTGCCAGCAGGTGGGCTGCCTCCTCGTCGGCGGCCCGGTAGTTCATCGGCACCACCGTGGCCCCGACGGCGGCGGTAGCGAACAGCGCCTCGATCAGCTCGACCGAGTTCGTGGCGAACAGACCCACCCGGTCACCCTCGCCGACCCCGAGCTCGGTCAGGAGACCGGCGGCCGAAGCCACCGCCTCCCGGAGTTCGCCGTAGGTGGTCGTCCGGTCATTGCCGTTGGTGATAGTGTCTAGGACAACCACCGACTCCGGAGTGATCATTGACGGCAGGTCGAGCAAGCTGGCCAGGTTCACGGGTCCCCCAAGACTGGTCCACCGGCGCCGCCGGTTTCGGTGAGTTCAGGTCCTGATGCGGTCAAAGAGTGCCACCTTTCACACTGACTGCGCAAAGGCCGTTCACCCTCCCCGGAGGGATCATTGAAGTTGCCGGACGCCGAGCCGATGGGAACTGCGGTGCCATCTCCTACTGACCGAACCACGTTCGTCCTCGACACCTCTGTGCTGCTGAGCGCACCGACGTCGCTGGACGCTTTTGGGAACAACGATGTCGTCTTGCCGATCGTCGTTCTGACCGAGCTGGAGGCAAAACGCCTCCACCCTGAGCTCGGCTGGGCGGCCAGGACGGCCCTCCGCCGCCTGGAACAGGTCCGGGAAGAGCACGGGGGGCTGACCGAGCCGTTCCCGATCAACGACATGGGCGGCACGGTCCGGGTCGAGCTGAACCACGGCTCCGACCACCTGGTGCCGGAGTCGATGCGAGCCGAATCTGGCAACGACTACCGGATCCTGATGGTGGCGCTGAACCTCCAGGCCGAGGGAGAGCAGGTCGTCCTGGTCACCCAGGATCTGCCGCTGCGGCTCAAGGCCGGGGTGGTCGGCGTCCATGCCGAGGAGTATCTCCACCAGGTCGACGCCGACCTGGAGTGGCGGGGTATCGCCGAGCTGGCCGTGACCGCCGAGCAGGTGAATCGGCTCTACGACGACACCGTGCTCGATCTTCCCGAAGCGGCCGAACTGCCGACCAACACCGGATTGATCATCGAGGGGGCCGGCCAGTCGGCGCTCGGCCGGGTCCGGGCAGACGGCAAGGTCCACCTGGTGCCGGACCGGTCGATGTTCGGGGTCCGGGGCCGCAATGCGGAACAGCGGATCGCCCTCGACATGTTGGCGGACGACAACGTCGGCATCGTCAGCGTCGGCGGCCCGGCCGGGACCGGCAAGTCGGTGCTGGCACTGGCCGCCGGGCTCGAGGCGGTCCTGGAACGGGGCAGCCAGCGCAAGATCATGATCTTCCGGCCCCTTTACTCGGTCGGCGGTCAGGACCTCGGGTTCCTGCCCGGTAGCGAGGACGAGAAGATGCGGCCGTGGACCGATGCGGTCGGTGACGCCCTCGAGGCGATCACCAACGAGCACGCCCGGGAGGAGATCAAGCGCCAGGAGCTGATCGAGGTGCTCCCGCTCACCTACATCCGGGGTCGGACCTTGACCGACGCGTTCGTCATCATCGACGAGGCCCAGAACCTCGAGCGGAGCGTGCTGTTGACCGCCCTCAGCCGCCTCGGCACCGGGTCGAAGGTGGTGCTGACCCACGACGTGGCCCAGCGGGACAACCTCCGGGTCGGTCGCCGGGACGGCATTGCCTCTGTGGTGGCGAGCCTCCGGGGCCACGAGCTGTTCGCCCACGTCACGCTGAACCGGAGCGAGCGCTCGGCCATTGCGGCCCTGGTCAGCGAGGCCCTCGACGTCGAGTAGCCGGTCAGGTCCTGCCGGCCACCCCAGCCGCCAACCGTCGCTCCAGCGCCAGCCCGGCATCGAGCGGGAGGTCTACCGCGGCCCGCAGCGATCGCTTGAGGGCCCGCATCGCAGCGCGGTCCCGGGTGACCAGTTCTTCGGCCAACGCCGATGCTGTTGCGTCTGCGTCGTCGACCACCGAGGTGATGAGCCCCAGCCTGAGCGCCTCGTCCGGCCCGACCGGGTCGGCGATGGCGATCAACGGCACCGCCCCGTGAGGCCCGATCGCCTTGGTCAGCGACTGGGTACCACCGGCGGCCGGCAGCATCCCGAGCTTGGTCTCCGGAAGGCCGAGGCTGGCGGTCCGGTCCGCTACCCGGAGGTCACACAGCAGCGCCATCTCCAATCCGCTGCCGACCGTGACCCCGTGCAGGGCAGCGATCGTTGGGATCGGGAGGTCCCACAGCAGCCCCCAGGGGTCCCGGTCCCACCGGATCCGGCGAGCCTCATGGATGCTCGGGGCCGAGCCGAACTCCCGCAGGTCGGCCCCGGCGCTGAAGTGGGCGCCGGCCGCCCGCAGGATCATGGCCCCCAGGTCGGCCACGTCGGCGACGGCGTTGAGCGCTTCCAGGAGGCCGTCCCGCATCGCCAGATCGAAGATGTTCAGCGGCCCGGCGTCGAGGGTAACCGTTGCGATCGGCCCGTCGAGCGCCAGAGTCAACGATTCGCTCATGCCGCACCGCCCGAGGACTCGGCCGTGGTCAGCGGGCGAATCGTGCCGGCCAGCGAGACCTCTGCCGACCGGGGAGGGCCGGCGGTCACTCGGAGGAGCCGCCCGGCGACCACATAGGCGGCAAGGCCAGCCAGGACGTCCGGGTAGGCGACCGGGGCCGGCACCGGCCGGGCCTCCGGTCTGGTCGGCGCCAGCCCGAGCCCGGCCGCCGCATGGACCCCTGGTCCGTAGGCCACCCAGTCCGGTGTCCGGCCAGTGGCCGGGAAGGCGCTGATGGCGACGGTTGACACGCCGAACCGGGACCGCAGTCGCTCCGGGCCGTAACCCAGATTCGGCAGCACCCGACGGGAGAACGACGAGACGACGAGTGCCGCCCGTTCGAGCAGGGTCTCGAATCGCTCCCGGTCGGTCGGCCGACGGAGGTCGAGCGGTTCGTGGTCCTTGCGGTGGTTGAGGTGGGCGTAGAGGGCCGGCCGGTCCCGGAACCCGTCGGGTCTGGCCGCTGGTTCGATCTTGACCACCGTCGCCCCCCGCTCGGCGAGCAGGGCGGCGGCCAGCGGTCCGGCCCAGTGGCTGGTCATGTCGACCACCAGGGTGCCGGCGAGGGGGTGGGCGCCGGGTTCAGTGACCCCCGTCGGCCCGGTGGTGGTCGAGGAAGTCTTGGCCGGCGTTGGCAGAAGGTCTGGGGCCGGTACCGCGTCCGGTCCGGGGCGTCGGTAGGGGGTCACCGGCAGCCTGGCCTCCTGACAACGGGCGGCCACCGCCTCCGGACCCGCCGACCGGTCGGCCGCCACGAGGGCGTCGAACAGCGGTCGGTCATCGTCGACGAGGTCGGCGTGGACCCAACCGCCGGTCACCGCCACCGGTGGGGTCGGGGCTGGCCAGTCCCGTTCGAGGCGGTGCGGGGCCGACAGCTCGTCCGCCAGTCGAGCGTCATCGACCAGGGGCGGCTCGTCAGGCTGGCGAAGGGCGTCCTCGGCCAGCAGCGCCCGAGCGAGGGCCGGGACCCCAGGGGGCAGGCCCGCCGCGACCCCGTCGGTGGTGGTCATCGTCCGCCGAAGTCCGGCGGGCGCCGGTCGAAGAACGCCTGCAGGCCTTCGGCCCGATCCTCGGATGCCGCAAGCTGGTGGTTCAGGTCGCCCTCCAGCCGGAGGCCGTCCCGCAACGGCAGCTCGCTGCCCCGGTGCACGGCCTCCTTCGTCAGCTCGAGGGCCAGTGGCCCCCTGGCGGCCAGCGTTGTGACGACGTCGGCCATCGCGGTGGGGAGGTCCTCGGCGACCTGGTGGATCAGACCGAGGCCCCGGGCTTCGTCCGCCGAGAGTTCGGTGCCCAGCATGGCCAGCCCGACCGCGGTGCCGGGCCGGACGCAACGGGGGAGGCGCTGGGACCCTCCCCAGGCCGGGAGCCGGCCCCGCCGGAGGTGATCGAGCGCGAACCGTGACCGTCCGGTCGCCAACCGGAGATCGGCCGCCAGTGCAACCTCCAGCCCTTCGCCGAGACAGGGGCCATCGATGCCGACCACCACCGGTGGCCGCAGTGCGGCCAGTGCCGAGGCCGGGTCCGGCCGGAGGTCGAACACGTCCAGGTCGTCGCCCGGCCCGGAACAGAAGTCTCCCCTGGCCGCCAGGGTCACCACCCGGATCGATCGGGTCTCCCGGATCGAGGCTGCGGCATCGGCCAGCTCCCGGGCCGTCCGGGCGGTCAGCGGTCCGCCCGGGATGGTCAGGTGGGCGACCGACCCGTCGTCGGTCGACACCAGTTCGACATCGGTTGATTCCATCGAGCCGGGATCCTCCGGGTCGGGGCCGTCACCTCGAGTTCCTTGATCCGCCGACGAGGCGGTCTCGCCGGTGCGATCAGTCGGCCGACTTGGTCTTCTTCGGCTCCTGGAGCGTCATCGGGTTGCCGTTGCACAGCAGGGTGGCCTCGCCCTTCTTGGTCACCAGGACCTGGACGCCGGTGGTCTCGCACTCATACCGCTTGCCGACCATCAAGCCGCCGCCGGCCTCGGCCGAGATGTCGCCGTCGCCCCCCTTGGTCACGATCACCTCGACCCCGAGGTCCTCGAAGGGCATCTTCTCGCCGGGCTTGACTGCCACCGCTGTCTCCTTGGTCGCTGGTTGCCACAAGCTACCGCATGGGCTCGGGGCCGGTACAACTTCCTTCACCCTCTCCGCTGGCTCGGCGAGCGGCCGGTCACTAGCCTCTGGCCCCTAGCCGATCGGTGCCGCCGATCCATCCGGCGGTGCATGAGCAAGGGGGGACCATCCGATGGCCGGTGCGCTCGATGGTGTGCGAGTACTCGATCTCTCGACCCTGGTGCAGGGACCGCAGGCCGGGGCCCTGCTCCACGACCTGGGGGCCGAGGTCATCAAGGTCGAGCTCCCCGATGTCGGCGACGTCAGCCGCCACGTCGAGGTGGTGCCGGACATCGGCCATTCGGCGGTGTTCGTCGCCTGCAACCGGGGCAAGCGGAGCATCACGCTGGATCTCCGGACCTCCGGTGGCAAGGCCACGATGGAACGCCTGGTGGCCAAGGTCGACGTCGTCCTCTCCAACTTCAAGCCGGGAACCCTCGAGGAGTGGGGTCTCGGCTATGAGGACCTGGCGGTCATCAATCCCCGGTTGATCTGGGCCGCCGGGTCGTTCCTTGGCCCGGTCGGCCCCGAGGCGACCAGGGAAGGAGCGGACATGGTCGGCCAGGCCTATGGCGGGATCATCGCCACCACCGGCGACGACGGCGGGCCGATGACCCCGGTCGGGGCCCTGATCGCCGACCATTGCGGATCCCAGAACCTGTCGAACGGCATCCTGGCCGCCCTCTATGCCAGGGAGCGGACCGGCCGGGGCCAGCGGGTCGACGTGTCGCTGATCGGCGGTCAGATCTGGGCTCAGGCCAGCGAGATCACCCACCATCTGCTCTCCGGCACTCCGGCCGGGCGATCGAACGGCGGCCACCCGCTGGTCAATGCGCTGTACGGCATCTTCCCGACCGCCGACGGCTACGTGGCGATCGCCGGGTGCCCGGAACACCTGTGGCCCGGGATGGTTCGTGCCGTCGAGCGGCCGGAACTGCTCGACAACCCACGGTTCGGGGCCTACTTCACCACTGCGGAGATCCGAGCCGAATTGCGGGAGGTGTTCAACGAGATCTTCCTGACCCGGACCACGGCCGATTGGGAGGAGCGATTGGCGGCCGAGGATCAGCGGTTCGCCAGGGTGCGGGACCATGCCGAGGTCGCAGCCGATCCCCAGGTCGCAGCCAACGACTACATCGTGTCGATCGACCATCCGGACTGGGGTGAGGTGCAGGTCGTCGGTTGCCCGATCACGATGTCAGACACCCCGACCCGGTGGGGGACCGAGGTCCCGGAGCTCGGACAGGACACCGAGCTGGTGCTCGAGGAGTTCGGCTTCAGCTGGGACGAGATCACCGAGCTACGAGAGTCCGGCGCCCTCTGAGCCAGCCGGTCGGCGCAGCGCTCCCTCGGGTCGGGATGTCGCTCAGGCCATCATGTCATTGACCCGCTGGACGGCGTCGATGAACTCGTCGACCATGTCGAGGACGACCCGGTCGGCGTGCTTGGATTCGTTCATCGACCCGACGATCTGCCCGACGAAGTAGTTGGCGAGCTTGACCGCCCCCTCGTTCTCGGGGTTGAGGGCGGCCCGGTCGATCCGGCGACTGGCCTCGGCGATCAGCATCGGCTGGAGCGGCATGCCGAGCGTGCCCGGGGCGCCGTCGGCCTCCCACTCATCGGTCCAGGCCGAGCGGAGCTGACGGGCCGGCTTGCCGGTCCGGGAGCGGGACCGGAGCGTGTCCGACGACCCGGCGGCCAGGAACTTGTCCTTCACCGCCGGGTGGGTCTCGGCCTCCAGGGTCGTCAGCCACACCGAGCCGCACCACACCCCTTCGGCCCCGAGGGCGAGCGAGGCCGCCATCTGCCTGCCGGTCCCGATGCCCCCGGCGGCCAGGACCGGCACCGGGGCCACGGCATCAACGATCTCCGGTACCAGGACCATGGTCCCGATCTCTCCGGTGTGCCCTCCGGCCTCGTGGCCCTGGGCGATGATCACGTCGACCCCGGCGGCGACGTGGCGGACCGCATGCGACTTCTTGCCAGCCAGCGCCCCGACCTTCACGCCGTTGTCGTGGGCCCGCTCGATCATGTCCGGCGGGGGAGGCCCGAGAGCGTTGACCATCAGCGAGATCGGGTGGGAGAACGCCACGTCCATCAACGGCACGGACTGCTCGTAGGTCATCGGTGCCTCGTCGTCGCCGGCCAGCGCACCGCGCCCGTTGTCCTCCTCGTCCCTCGGCGGCAGGGGCGGGACGTCGTAGCGGTCCATCAGATCGTCGAGGAATTCTCGGTGGGCGTTCGGGATCATGTCCTTCAGCGTCGATACGGTCAGGCCGCCGTCGTCCTTGCCCTCGTAGCGGGCCGGCACGATCAGATCGACCCCGAAGGGTCGGTCGCCGACCTGCTCGGCGATCCAGGCCAGGTCGATGTCCAGCTGTTCCGGGGTGTGGCCGACCGCCCCCAGGACGCCGTATCCGCCGGCCCGGGTCACCGCCGCAACCACGTCACGGCAGTGGGTGAAGGCGAGGATCGGGAACTCGATGTCGAGCATCTCGCAGATCTTGGTCTTCATGCCCTCAACCTAGGGCACGGTCGGTTTTGGGGCGAACCGTCCGGGTGCCCGGTCAGCGTGGTCGGCTGAACATGGCCGCCGGCCCGGTGCTCGGACCGTCGCTCGGCCGCCGTCGATCGGCGTCGTCGCAGAAGTGCTCGTCCAGCGAGTCCCCGTCCTCGGCCAGATCGTCCGGATCGGGGCCGGGGTCCGGCTCGATCTCCTCAGCGTCCGCCCCGTCGACGACCTGCTTGGCGCTCGGGGCCAGCACCGGGGCCCCGTCCGCCCCCTGGACGAAGTAGACCGAGGCCACCCGATCGATCAGCCGGGCGTTGAGCCGGTGGGACAGCCCGTCGTACTCGCACATGCCGATCGCCAGCTCGCAGATGTCGATCGCCACGTACGGTCGGAGCTCGCCGAGGTGGGCCCGAGTCACGTCGACCAGGTAGGCGGCCGCCTCCTGGCTGACCTCCAGACCCTTGCGGTCCGCCGACCGGACCAGGATCCAGTTGAAGGCGGCCTCGGAACAGGCGCCGACGTAGACCTTGTTCCGCAGCCGCCGGAGAAAGGCATCGTCGCCGAGCGAGTGGGGGTCGAGATTGGTCGAGATGATCAGCTTGAGCTCGAACGGCACCGTGAACTTGTTTCCGGTGTTTGGTCGCAGGAAGTCGACCCCGCGGGACAGCGGGACGATCCACCGGTTGAGGATCTCGTCCGGGGAGGCGGTCTGGCGCCCGAAGTCGTCGAGCACGAGGATCCCGTTGTTCGCCAAGAGCTGGATCGGCGCGGTGCTCAGCCCGGAGATCGGGTCGTACTGCAGATCCATCATCGGCATCGTCAGCTCGCCGCCGACCATGATCAGCGGTCGCTTGCACAGCACGTACCGAGGGTCGAGCTGTGGGGGCTGCTGCTCGGCCGGTTCGTGGGCGGCCGGGTCGAACACCATGATCAGCTGACTCTCGACCTCCAGATACCGGGGGATCAGCACCCGATCGTCATAGAACCGGGCCATCCGCTCCGCCAGGCTGGTCTTGCCGGTGCCGGGCGGTCCGTAGAAGAAGATCGCTCCGTCGCTGACGAACGCCGGCCCGATCCGGTCGAGGAGGCCGTCCTCGAGGACCAGGTCGGCGAAGGCCTGCTTGGCGGTGGTCCGGGTCACCCGGATGGTCGACCGTTGGGCCCCGACCAGGGTTCGGTAGTCGGAGATCGGGACCGGCATCTTGGCCACGTGACTGCCGCTCCGCATCCGTTCGGTCGTCAGCTTGTGGCCCGCCTCGGTCAGCGAGACGCGGTAGTCGCGGCCGTCGAGGCCGTGGTACTCCAGCAGGCTCTTCTGGCGGAGGGACTCGGCCAGCTCATCGCCGACGGCGTGGGAGACGGCCAGGGCGTCTGCGGCCCGACCGATCGTTGTCATCCGCTCGACAAGCACCCGACGCATGAACAGGTCCTCGGCCAGGCCTTCCGGGACACCGAGCGCGGCCACCGTGGCGGGGGCCTGCAGTTTTGAGACCGCATCGTGTCCTTGCGCCATACCGGTCGCTATCGGCCGAAAACGAGGCCGGCTGTACGAATTCCCGTCTCCGTCGGCATGCCGACGGGCCGGCGATGGGCCTCAGGCGGCGCCGGGCCGGGCCGCCGCCAGCTGAGCGGTCCGAGCGTGCTGCAACTGGGCCGCCAGCCGCTGCTCTACTGCGGGGTCGCTCCCACCGTCCCGCCGGTACAGGAGTGCCAGCCGGGCCAGCGCGGCGTGGACCTGGTCGAAGTAGTGACGGCGGGCCCGGGGGATCGCCCGCCGGGTAGCGAGCATCCGGGACCAGTCCCCGAAGATCCCGACCTCTTCGGGGGTCAGGTCGTACCGTTGGGCCAGGAACGGGACCAGCTCGGTGAAGTGCCGCTGCTCCCGGCGGCGGATCCGATAGACGGTGATGGCGGCGGCGAAGAACAGGGCAACGAAACAGAGCCCGGCAATGGCGATCGCCGCCTCGTTCCCGGTCTGGTCGGCGAACACCAGCGACCCGTTCCACATGGCGTGGCAGACCACGGCCAGGCCGTAGCCCCAGAAGGCGCTGGCCGCCACCGACTGTCGACGGGCGACCCCGAGGCCGATGGCCAGGCCGATCCACCCGGTGAACAGGGGATGGGCGAAGGGGGTCAACAGCGCCCGGAGAATGAAGACCTGGGCCAGGACCCCCTGCTCGGCGGCGTCGGTGAAGTACAGGACGTCCTCGATGACGGCGAACCCCAGGGCGACCCAACCGGCGTAGACGATGCCGTCCATCACCCCGTCGATCTCCAGTCTTCGGAGGGCCCACAGAATCCCGAGGCCCTTCATCGCCTCCTCGATCAGCGGCGCCGATGCCACGGCGGCCCAGTCCTCGTTTGCCGTGAGCGCCACCACCGAATTGACGAGCCCCGACACCGAACCGGCGACCACGGCACCCCACAGCACCGCATGGATCTTGGAGTCCCGCGGCTCCGGCTCGACCCGGTCGAGCCACCACAGGACCGGGAGCACGATCAACAGCGGAACCAAGCCGAGCACCGCACCGATCAGTGTGCTCCGGGGGTTTGTGGCGAGCAGCACTGCGAGGTATAGGGCGGTCAGGATCGATCCGAGGATCACCGGGACGCTGATCCAGGAGGGGAGCCTGGGCTTGTGCGATGCGTCGCCGTCTGCGACGTGGGCGGTCCAGACCTCGCCGTCCCACCAGCGCCATGGCGAGACCCGCCACGGATCCGGATACCAGCCCGGGGAATGTACGGCGGCGGGCTGGCCGGGCGGTGACGAGGGCATCATGGCCCCAGTGTCGCCGGTTGGCGTCGAAGTGACACGTTCACCGGTGTGACCGGCCACGAGGTCGGCTCACCGCTCCGGTCGACCGCCGGGAAAGAATGCGACCGCGGATTGCGGGGTGGCGCCCGAGGTGCGGTCGGTCGGCTGGTTGGAACCGGGCCGGAGATCGTCTTCGACGGTGATCGGCCAGCTGCTCCGTGCGCCGGTGCCGTCGTCGACCGTGAGCACGGGAGCCGATGGCGCCCCAATGATCGGGGTCAGGTCGGTCGCCGAGGCCTCCGGTGAGGTCCGGAGCGCAACCAGTGCGGCCAGCACGACGACCACGAGGGCGGACACGACCGCCAGGGAGGCCCGCCGGCGGTGGAGCGCCTCGACCACGCCCTCGACCAGGTCGACCCGACCGGTATCGATCACGCCAGACCCAGCCGCCGACCGCTCGGCCAGGATGGCGGTCCGAACGGGGGCGCCCGGCGAGGTGTCTGCGAAACGGTGGTCCACCAAACCCGAACGTACCGGTCACCGGCGGATCGATCGGGGGCCATTCGACTGCCAACCGCCGGGTCGATGTCTGAGCTGGCGCTGGGTCGAACGGCCCATGCCGGCCGGTCGCCCCCGATCGGCACCGGCCACGACCGGTCGTTGTCAGTCGGTCCGCAACGAGTCCGGCGGCAGCGGCGGGGCATCTCGCCGCGGCGCCAGCGGCGGGGTCGGCTCATCGTCGACCCCGTTGGGGTCCCCGACCTCGCCGGCCGCTGCGGGGTCCGGCGATTCGGCCCCACGGGCCGATGGGACCGGTGGCCCGTCGTACCGCCAGCCATCCGGCATCGTCGTCGAGTCGTCATTGCGAGGAAGATCAGCGGTCTCGGGCGCCACCGGTTCTCTGCCGTCATCCGGCGGTGGCGGATCGACCGGCGGTTCGGAAACCGTCGGCGATGGGGGCTCGCCCAGCGATGCGGGCTCAGCCGGCGATGGGGGCCCGCTCAGCGATGCGGGGACCGGTGGCGGGAACGTATCCGGTCCGTTGCCGACCACGGCCGCCGGATCGGCGGGCACCTCGACGGCTCGCCGCTGCGGCGGCGGTAGCGGTGGTGGCGTGTCGAGTGGGGTGGTCGGCGGTGGCGGGGCCGGGTCGAACTGGGCCGGCGGCGGTAGCGGTGGTGGCGTGTCGAGTGGGGTGTCGATGGTCGGTGGCATCGGTGGCGGGCCGTCGATCGGGCCTGGCATCTCGGCTGCCGGCGGCATCTCGGCCGCCCGCGGCATCTCGGTCGCCGGTGGCGGCGGTAGGTCGCCGAGGGACGCCCGGTCCGGCTCCGGTGGGAGGTCCTGTACGGCGGGGTGGCGGTAGGTGGCGAGGAGCGACCTGGCGATCCGATCGGTCTGGATCTCGGTCGATCCGTCGACGAAGTTTGCGACCCGTGCGTCCGCCAGGTGGCGGCCGAGGGCATGATCGTCCCGCAGTCCTTCCGCCCCCATCGCCTGGATGCAGGCGGCGATCGCCGGTTCGGCCATCTCGGTCGCGAACTTCTTGGCGTGGGCTGCGGCCAGCATCACCGCCTGCTGGTCCTGGCCGTCCATCAGGTCGATCGCCCGATCGGTGAGGAGCCGTGCCGCCTCCAGGCGATTCGCCACCGAGGCCAGCGACCAGGCCAACCCCTGGTGCTCGAGCAGCGGACGGCCGAACGTCCGCCGCTCCGCCCCGTAGTGGACGGCGGTCGTCAGGGCTGCATGGACCATGCTGCAGCAGAGCGCCGCCACGTAGATGCGGGCACCGTTGACCCCTCGGAGGGCGGAGCGGAATCCGTCACCGGGTGGGGTCAGCAGGTCGTCGGCCTCGGCCTGGTAGCCGTCGAGTCGGAACCCGCCCGTGCCGATCAGATGGGAGCCACTCAACCGGAACGGGTCGGAGCGAATGAACCCGGGTCGCTTGCCGTCGACGACGAACCCGGCGATACCCCGACCGCCGGCGCCCGGCTCGGTCTGGGCGTAGCAGATGATGACGTCGGACACGGTGGCGTTCGTGATCCAGGCCTTCTCGCCGGTGAGGAGCCACCCCTCGCCGAGCGGGCGGGCCTGGGTGGCGATGGCAGCGAAGTCCGAACCGGCGCCCGGCTCGGTCAGCGCGGTCGACCCGATCCGGCGGCCGGCCAGGAGTTCCGGCAGGAGGTCTCGCTTGTGGGCCGCACCGCCGTGTTCGGCCAACCTCGCAGCGACGTTCTGGGTGTTGATGACGGCGAAGGCGAACCCCATCGAGTACCGGCCGAGGATCTCGGCCACCCGAACCTTCTCCCGGAACCCGAGGCCCAGACCTCCCAGGTACTTCGGCACCTCGATCCCGGTCAGGCCGATAGCGGCCGCCTCCTCGAACACCGCCGGGTCGAGCGCCCGGTTGCGGTCCCATGCGGCGGCTCGTCGATCGACGGATCGCCCAAGGGCGTCAGCGGCGGCGAAGAGCCGACGGGTCTCTTCTGCCAGCCCGGGACCGGGCCCGATGCGGTCCATCACCGGCGGCGCACGGCGGAACGACGGGCGACCGGGGGACGTCGCAGGGTGTGGCCCATCGGGCCATGGTAGTAGCGGCCGCTCAGAACCGATCGGTCCCTGCCGCGTTGGCGGTCAGCGCCGCTGCGCCGGCCGACTCGGCCTGTTCGGCCCGCTGCCGTTTGACGATGGAGGTCACGATGTCGCCGGAGGTGAGGACGAAGTACTCGGCCCAGGCCAGGACGCCGAGGAACTTCGAGGCATCCTCGACCACCAGGGCCCCTTGCTGGCCGAGCACCGGGAGGGCGCCGCCCGTCTGGTCGACCAGGATCGACACGCCGAACGCCAGACCGGCGGCGATCAGCAGTTCCGCCCGGGTCCGGCGGATCTCCCGGTGTTGCGTGACGATCCAGGCGCCGGCGCCGACCAGGTAGGCCAGGTAGACGGCCACCTTCGGAACGCCCAGTGGACCGACGGCGACGTGGAGCTGGAACAGGTCGTCGAGAAGCAGGGTGGTCGACAACAGTGCGCCTCGCCACAGCATGCCGGCAGCGCCGGGACGACCGCCGAAGGCCGCCACCCACGCCCCGAAGAATCCTGTCGCTGTGGCCGTGGTCCAGCCGAGGATGCCGAGGTTCGAGACCAGCCCGGTGTACCACGGGATGCTGTTGACGGTGTTCGGGTCGAGCAGGAGCTCCTCATACGGCACCTGGCGCTGGGCCAGCAGGACGCCGATGACGGCCAGACCGACGAGCCAGAGGCCGGCCAGCGGCAGCAGGGGAGCCAACCGGGTCCGGTTGGTTCGCTGTTCACGCCGGTCGACCACGGCAGAGGATCGGCACGAACGACCGCCGGGTTTAGCCCCTCTTGCCGCCCGGCCCGGGTGGTTGCAGGCTCAGAGCGAGGTGCTGACCATGGGCCACAGCACCAGGCCGAGGGCGCCGAGGGCGACGCCGATGAAGGCCAGCTTCGCGACCCGCCGCATCAGTCCGGTCACGATGATGAATGCTGCGAGTGCCACGAGCACCAGCGGCCAATTGTCAGCGAACCAATCCATGGCGCCCCATGCTACGGCCGCCGCCGGCCGCTCCCGCCGACCCCTGCCGATCCCTCCGAGGTGGCGCGGTGGCGCCGGCCCGGTGCGCTACCGTCGACCCGTGGTGTATTCACCCCCGGAGGTCGGGCGTCGGGGTTCGGTGCTGAGGACCATCGCCGCGCTGGTGGCGATCGCGGTCTTGACGGTGTCGTGCGGGGATGATGCGTCAACGTCCAGCGCCGACACATCGACGTCGACCTCGGCCGTCGGAACGCTGCCCACGACGGCCGCGGTCCCGTCCTCGACGACCACCATCATCACCAGCACGACGGCGTCAACGACCACGACCTCCACGGCTGCGCCGTCGACCACGGCGACGACCGTTCCGACCACGACGACTGTGGCCACCGCGGCCCCGTCGACGACGACCACCACAACGACGGCGCCGCCGCAGCCGGTGGCGGCCGCCGACCGGATCCCGGACGGCCAGGGTTGGACGCCGTTCGCCTCGTTCGAGACGGTGACCCTGCTCCACCCGTCGATCCGGGTGGAGCGGATCGGCTTCCACGAGTCGAGCCATGACGGGGCTCGACAGCTGGTCGTCGACCCCGGTGCCATCGCGCCGATGGTGATGGACTCCCGGGGCCGGGGGACCGGTTCGATGACGGCGGCCGACATCGTCGTCGAGCCCGACACCGAGATCCGCTCCCCGGTCAGCGGGACCGTGCTGCGGTCCGGGGGCTACGTGCTGTACTGCGAGCACAACGACGACTTCGTCGTGATCGAGCCCGACAGTCGGCCCGGCTGGGAGGTCAAGGTCCTCCACGTCGACGGGGTTCAGGTGGTGGCAGGCGACCGGGTCGAGGCCGGGACGACCGTTCTCGCTCCCCGGGCCACGCTGTTCCCGTTCGACTCCCAGGTCGACGAGTTCACCGCCGAGCCGTCGTGGCCCCACGTCCACATCGAGGTGGTCGACCCGTCGATTCCAGACCGCCCATCGGTCGGCGGCGGCTGCTGATCGGCGCCCTCAGCCGAGCACGGCGATCCAACGGTCGCTCTCGATCGCCGCGATCCGGCACGACTCGATCGATGCCAGGTCCACTGCGGTGACGAACTCCTCCCGCTCCTGGCCGGGTTGGATCGTTGCGAAGTCGAGCGAGACATCGGCCGATCGCCCGTCCTCGTCGGTCAGGGTGGCCGATACGAGGTAGTCGGCCGCCAGGCCGCTCCGGTTCTCGAGGACCACGGCGTAGATGTCCGGTTCCTCAGACGGCGAGCAGCCGATGGCCAGGTGGCGGGTACCGTCCTCGATCTCCACCGGGTCGCCCGGCCCGGTCCGCCCAGCCGCCGGCGCGTCCTCGGTCTGCTCTTGCGGCGCAGCCATCTCCGGTCCGGGGTCGGTGCGCAGGCTGAGCAGGGCCACCGTGCTGAGTACGAGCACGAGCACGATCGGGACCGCAACCAGGAGCTGCCGCTTGAGATCGGACCAGATCATCGCTGTCAGTATCGTCGATCCTGGGCCCGGTCGTCGTTCTGGCAAGGCTCGCCGTCGTCGGATCGACATCTTGACTAGGCTCTTGGTGTGGTTTCGACCCGCACCACCAAGTCGCCGCGAATCCTGATCGAACGAACCCGCAACGGTCGTCCGATGACCCCGCTGATCGACGCCCTGAGGGAACAGGGCTTCGACGTGAACGAGGAGGAGTCGGCGAGCATCGGCGCCCACAGCACCGCCGGCGCGGTCCAGGACGTGCTGAACGAGTACGACATGGTCTTCCTGGTGGTGCGCCAGACCGACGGAGTCGACGTCGACGGGCCGATCAAGCCGTTCCAGCAGCTCCTGCGGGAGGCCGGCCTGATGCAGGGCAAGATCGGCATGAGCCGTGTGGTCCTCCTGGTCGAGAACACCGTCAACGGCCTGTCTGCGGATACCGGCGTCGGTTCGATCCGGTTCCCACCGGACCGGCCGAACCTGGTGGCCAACGAGG
>JBCCFN010000029.1:0-25945 GCA_039029715.1 Actinomycetota bacterium
GTGACGGGTGTGGGGTTCGAGGATCTGTCGTCTGGTGATGATGCGGCGGATGATGAGCCGGTGGTGACGGGTGTGGGGTTCGAGGATCTGTCGTCTGGTGATGATGCGGCGGATGATGAGCCGGTGGTGACGGGTGTGGGGTTCGAAGACCTGTCGGATGATGAGCCGGTGGTGACGGGTGTTGGGTTCGAGGATCTGTCGTCTGGTGATGATGCGGCGGATGATGAGCCGGTGGTGACCGGTGTTGGGTTCGAAGACCTGTCGGCCGACGACGAGACCGAGTCGGCGGCGGATGACACCACCGAGGCAGAGGCCGCGGAGACGGCTGAGACCGAAGACGCTGACGCCGACGATCCCGAGGACGACGACGCCGGCCGCCGATCGAGTGAAGCCGGCTTCGTCGACATGGCCTACGACCCGGAGGAGGGCAAGGCCGCCCTGGCCGCCGCGACCGCAGTATCCGAGGTGGGTTAGCGGCCGGAACGGAGTTCGGCCAGCCCCCGGTCGCAACTACGCCTCAAGGCGACCTCACTGTCGCCGATCAAGACAACAGGCCGTGCAAACGGTCCGGGAATTCGGATGCCTCGCCAGGCGGGCGGGCAGGAGGACACCAATGAAGAATCTACTTGAGCGGATCAACGTGGGAGCGGTGGCGGGCAGCCTCCGGACGAAGATCCTCGTTGCGACCCTCGGACTCAGCATCGTCCCGCTGGCCGTGGTCGGTATGCTCAGCCTCAGCCAGGCAGACGAGGCCCTGTCTGAACTCGGCGGTGAGCGGCTGGAGGTCGCAGCGATCGAGGCGGCGGACAAGATCGACCGCAACCTGTTCGAGCGCTACGGCGACGTGCAGGCCTTCGCCGCCAACCCCCTG
This sequence comes from Actinomycetota bacterium, assembly GCA_039029715.1. Taxonomy (GTDB): domain Bacteria; phylum Actinomycetota; class Acidimicrobiia; order Acidimicrobiales; family SZUA-35; genus JAHELU01. The sequence goes on from JBCCFN010000029.1 coordinate 872, forward strand.
GTGCTCGGTACGCCTGACGAGGCCCAGGGCATCGTCGACTTCCTGACCGCCACCTACGGCATCTACGACCTGATGGTCGTTGCCGACCTGTCCGGTGAGGTCATCGCCGTCAACAGCATCGACGGGGCCGGCGAGCCGCTCGACACCTCGTTCCTGCTCGGCCGGGACGTCTCGGACCAGGAGTGGTTCCAGGTGGTCGTCGGCGGCGACACCCCCGAGGGTGGGACCTACTACACCGACGCCGAGTTCAACGAGAAGGTCACCGAGGTCTACGGCGAGCAGCGGGTCACCCTGCCGTTCACCGCCCCGGTCTACGACGCAAACGGCCGGATGGCGGCCGTGTGGCACAACGACGCTTCGTTCGAGCGGGTGGTGTCGGACATCATGGCCGAGGTCCGGGCGGAGTTCGCCGAGACCGGTGCGGTCACGATCGAGACCCAGGTCCTCCGGGGCGACGGCCTGCTGCTCGATGATGCAGACCCAAGCGCCGTTCTCGAGTTCAACCTGGTCGACGCCGGCATCCTGGCCGCCCAGTACTCGGTGGCCGGTGACGGTGACGGCAAGCTCCACGGCTACACCACCGAGGTCCACGCCCGCCGAGGGATCGAGCAGTTCAACGGCTGGGCGCTCAGCAAGGGCGCCCTCGGGTTCGCCGGCTACGACTGGGGCGTCCTGGTCCGCCAGGACGTTAGCGAGGCCATCTCACCGGTCACTGCCCTCCGCAACACCGTACTGATCGTGGCCCTGATCGCCGCCGCCACCGTCGCCGTCCTGTCGTTCCTGCTGGCTCGCAGCATCGCAACCCCGATCGCTTCGGTGGCCCGCAAGGCGGCCAAGATCGCCACCGGCGACATGAACGTGAAGAAGCTGGACCTCAACCGCAAGGACGAGCTCGGCGAGCTGTCCCACGCCTTCGACGACATGAGCACCATGCTCAAGACGGTCGGCGGTCAGGCGTCGTGCATCGCAGACGGTGACCTCTCCTCGCCGGTCCTCGACCAGGAGATCCCCGGCGAACTGGGCGACGCCTTCGCCACAATGATCTCCTCCCTGCGGGACGTGATCGATCAGCTGAAGGTCTCCTCGGACCAGCTGGCCGGCGCATCCGAGGAGCTGACCGCAGTGTCCGACTCCATGGGCACCAGCGCCGAGCGGACATCCAGCCAGGCCTCCTCGGCCTCCGGCGTCGGCGACGAGGTCTCCTCGAGCGTCGGCTCGGTCGCCACCGCCATCGAGGAGATGAACGCCTCGATCCGGGAGGTCGCGACCAACGCCATCGAGGCGTCGAACGTGGCCTCCGAGGCGGTCGAGGTGGCCCAGAACACCTCGGACTCGATTTCCAAGCTCGGTGAGTCGAGTGAGGAGATCGGCAATGTGATCAAGGTGATCAATTCGATTGCCGAGCAGACCAACCTGTTGGCGTTGAATGCCACGATCGAGGCCGCTCGGGCCGGTGAGGCCGGTAAGGGCTTCGCGGTGGTTGCCAACGAGGTGAAGGAGCTGGCCAACCAGACCGCACAGGCGACCGAGGAGATCAGCAGCCGAATCCAGGCGATCCAGACCGACACCGCCGGTGCGGTGGAGGCCAACCTGCAGATCGGCGAGACGATCGACCGGATCAACGAGATCTCGAGCACGATCGCCTCCGCGGTCGAGGAGCAGTCGGTGACCACGGCCGAGATCGGCCGCAACGTCGAGGAGGCGGCCTCCGGTACCCAGGAGATCGCCCACAGCATCGTCGAGGTGGCGACGGCGGCCGAAGAGACCCGGCAATCGACAGACAACACCAAGACCTCGGCGGAGGAGATGGCTCGCATGGCGGCCGAGCTTTCCCAGCTGGTCGGCAACTACCGCTGACCGGGTGGGGATTCGTAGGGCACGGCTGAAGGAGAGCGAACGTGGATGAGATAATTGGTGAATTTCTCGTCGAGAGCTACGAAGGGCTCGACCGTCTGGACCAGACCTTCATCGATCTCGAAGAGACCCCGGACGACACCGGTGCGCTGACCGAGGCGTTCCGGATCCTCCACACGATCAAGGGGACCTGCGGGTTCCTGGGGTTCGGCCAGCTGGAGCTGGTGGCCCACCGTGGGGAGAACCTGCTGAGTCTGCTCCGGGACGAGGTCCTGGAGATGGACAACGACATCGCCGATGCACTGTTGGCGACCGTCGATGCCATCCGGGAGATCCTCGGGGTGATCGAGGAGACCGAGGAGGAGGGCCAGCACGACAACGCCGAGCTGATCGCCAGACTCGAGGTCCTCAGCGGTCAGGAACCGGCAGCGGCACCCGAACCGCCGGCGGAGGACACGCCGGATGCGGCAGCGTCTCCGCCGGCCGAGGCAGCACCGGCAGCAGACGGCGCAGCACCGGTAGAAGAGGGAGAGGCCGCAGCGCCGCCGGCCGACACCGATGCCGCCGCAGCTGCCGGGGTCGTGCTGTTGAACCCGCCGGCCGACGACACCGGTCCGGCCGATGGTGAGGCCACCCTGGCCGACGCCTTCCAGGCCGCCGCTGGCGAGTCTGGTGAGACGGCCCCGCCGGCGAGCGAGGCGCCGAGCGCACCGACCGACGCAGTCGCCGAAGAGGCCCCCTCGGAGCCCCCGAGCCCCGAGCCTGCCGCCCCGGCTGCCGGGTCCGGTGACGACGACCGCATCGGTGACATCCTGGTCGCCGACGGTGCGGCGAAGCGAGACGATGTCGAGATCGCCGCCACCGAGCAGAGCCTGGGAGACAAGCGCAAGATCGGCAAGATCCTCTCGGACGACGGCCGGGCCGAACCGGCCGAGGTCGAGAAGGCGGCCTCGAAGCAGCGGGGCGCTGCGGATTCGACCATCCGGGTCGACGTCGCCGTGCTCGACACGCTGATGAACCTGGTCGGTGAGCTGGTGCTGTCCCGAAACCAGATCGTCCAGCTGGCCAGTGACGAGGAGTTCCGTGAGTTCGCCGGTCCGGCTCAGCGGCTCAACCTGATCACCAGCGAACTCCAGGAAGGCGTGATGCGGACCCGGATGCAGCCGATCGGCAACATCTGGAACAAGCTGCCCCGGGTCGTCCGCGATCTGGCGAACCAGTTCGACAAGCAGATCTCGCTCGAGATGGAAGGCAAGGGCACCGAGCTCGACCGGACCATCCTGGAGGCGATCAAGGATCCGCTGACCCACATGGTCCGCAACACCGTCGACCACGGCATCGAGTCGCCGGAGATCCGGGAAGCGGCCGGCAAGAACACCGAGGGCATCCTTCGGCTGAGCGCCAGCCACGAGGGTGGCCAGGTCAACATCGAGATCTCAGACGACGGGGCCGGGATCGACCCGGACCGGATGCGGACCAAGGCGGTCGAGAAGGGGGTCATCACCCCGGAGGCCGCCGCCGCCATGAGCGACAACGAGGCGGTCAACCTGATCTTCGCCCCGGGGTTCTCCACCGCAACCACGGTCAGCAACGTGTCTGGCCGAGGGGTCGGCATGGATGTGGTCCGGACCAACGTCGAGCGGATCGGTGGTTCGGTCGACGTCAAGAGCAAGGTGGGGCAGGGGACCACGTTCAAGATCAAGATCCCCCTGACCCTGGCCATCATTCCCGCCATCACCGTGCGGTGCGGGGGCAATCGCTACGCCATACCCCAGGTCAGCCTGCAGGAGCTCGTCCGGCTGGATTCGAACGATCCGTCGTCCCGGATCGAGGATCTCCACGGCGCCCCGGTCTACCGGCTCCGGGAGAGCCTGCTGCCGATCGTCGACCTCCGGGAGCGGCTCGGTGTCGAGCCGGAGGAGGACAACGGTGCGGTCAACATCGTGGTCCTCCAGCTGGACGGCAAGCCGTTCGGCCTGGTGGTCGATCGGATCGACAACACCGAGGAGATCGTGGTCAAGCCGCTCGGCGCCGCGGTCAAGGACATCGCCCTGTTCTCCGGTGCGACGATCATGGGTGACGGCAAGGTCGCCCTGATCCTCGACGTAGTCGGTCTGGCCGCTGCGGCAGACATCGTCAACGCCGGACGCCAGGGCGACAGCTCGATCGAGGCCGATCACGGCCAGCACGGCGGCGCCATCGAGGTCACCGACCAGGTCCTGGACGACCGCACGCTGCTCCTCGTCGCCTTCGACGAGGAGAACCGGGCGGCAATCCCGCTGTCGGCGATCGAGCGCCTGGAGGAGTTCGACCAGGATCGGATCGAGGATTCCGGCCACCAGACCGTTGTCCAGTACCGGGGGTCGATCCTGCCGGTCCTCGACCTCGGGCCGACCACCGGCATGGGAGGCTCGGCGCTCGGACTTGGCCCCCGGGTCAACTCCGTGGTGTGCAACTACCACGGTCTCAGCGTCGGCCTTGCGGTCGGCTCGATCCTCGACATCGTGTCCCATGCCGAGGTCCACACCTCTCCCGGTGGCGGGGTCGAGACCGCCATCATCAACGGCAACGTCACAGACGTCATCGACGTCGACTCGTTGCTCCAGCAGTACGTCCCGATGCCAGACCCGATTGGAGCTGTCCTTTGACCGCCGCCGCCGCAACCGCTCTGCAACTCTGTACGTTCCGCCTCGGTCCGCTGTACCTCGGCGTGAACGTGCTCGATGTGCAGGAAGTGCTCTATCAGGCCGAGGTCTGCAAAGTTCCCCATGCGGAGCCTGGCATCTCGGGACTGATCAACCTTCGGGGCCAGATCGCAACGACGATCGACCTCCGGACCCGGCTCGAGATCGAGCCTCGGGACCCGGAGGCCAGACCGATTCACGTCGTCGTCCGTTCCGGTGGGGAGTCGGTGAATCTCCTGGTCGACAAGATCGGCGACGTGCTCGCCGTCGATCCCGACCTCTACGAACCACCGCCGGAGACGATGTCCGGCATCGCCAAGGATCTGATCCTCGGCGCCTACAAACTCGAGGGTGAGCTCCTGCTGATCCTCGATGTCGACAAGACCGTGGCCATCAGGCCGAACAATGGTGAGGGAGCGAACTAATGCTGGCCTTGGTGGTTGATGACGCCAAAGTGGCGCGCAAGATGGTGGCCAAGATGGTCGAGAGCCTCGGCTTCGAGGTGGTGACCGCAGAACACGGTGAGGATGCGCTGGCCAAGATGGACCCGCACCATCCGCCGCAGGCCATCGTGACCGACTGGAACATGCCGGTCATGGACGGGCTCGAGTTTGCGAAGATGGTTCGCAAGTCGGCGGCCTACGCCAACATCCCGATCCTGATGGTCTCGAGCGAGGCCGACCCCCGGCGGGTCGCCAAGGCCCTGCTGGCCGGGGTCGACGAGTACCTCTTCAAGCCGGTCGACGCCGGCATGATCCGTGAACGCCTGGAGGTCATGGGCGTCTACACGGCAAACATCTCATGACCGGCGGCCAGAACAAGAAGATCCTGCTCGTCGACGACTCCGCCGTCGTTCGGGGCCTCCTGGCCCGGCTGATCGACGCCCAGCCCGGGATGGAGGTCGTCAGCACGGCCCCCAATGGCCGGGTCGGGGTCGACAAGACCCGGTCCCTCAATCCGGATCTGGTGGTGCTCGACATCGAGATGCCGGTCATGAACGGGCTCGACGCACTGGTCGAGATCCGCAAGACCCATCCGAAGACACCGGTGGTGATGTTCAGCACCCTGACCGAGAACGGGGCATCAGCCACGATTTCGGCCCTCGAGCTCGGCGCGTCCGACTATGCGGGGAAGCCCCAGTCGGCGTCAAACATGTCGTCGGCGCTGGAGATGGTCAAGGACGAGCTGGTGGCCAAGATCGAGGCCCTGCTCGGCCCGACCGGCATCGCACGCCGGCCGGCGGCCCGACCTGCGTCCGGCGGGGCGGCACCCAAGGGGAGACCCGGCGCTCCCGCGACGGCGACCGCTCCGGCGGCGGCCGCACCTCGATCGAGACGAGCGGTGTCGGTCCACCCCCTGGCCGTGGTGCTCGGGAGCTCGACCGGTGGTCCCCACGCCCTCGAGGCGGTCCTGACCGCCATCAAGCAGCCGCTGCCGGTCCCGATCTACGTGACTCAGCACATGCCGGCGACCTTCACCCGGGTCCTGGCCGAGCGGTTGAACACCAAGTGCGCCACCACTGTGGTCGAGGGCGAGAACGGCATGGCGACCGAACCCGGGCACTGCTACATCGCCCCCGGCGGCTTCCACATGGCGCTCCGCCGTGACGGTACGACGGTGCTGCTCGAGATGCTGGAGACGCCACCGATCAACTCCTGCCGGCCGTCGGTCGAGCCGATGTTCGAGTCGGCGATCAAGATCTACAACAAGCGGCTGGTCGGCGTGATGCTGACCGGTATGGGCGCCGATGGCCTCGAGGGGTCGCGCCAGATCGCCGAGATGGGGTCACCGATGGTGGTCCAGGACGAGGCGACCAGCGTGGTCTGGGGCATGCCGGGCGCAGTGGCCAAGGCCGGCCTGGCCAGTGAGATCCTGCCGTTGGCAGAGATCGGGATGAGGATCAGCCAGCTGGTCGGCGCCGGAGCTGGCAGCCGATCGGCCCAGCTGGCACCGACCGGAAGGGAGCGCACCTGATGACGCTCGAAACCAAGACCGCCGGGGCCGCAGCCGGCACCGGCGGGCTGAACGACGACTCACTGGCCTTCTTCTGCAAGCTGATCGACGATCGCATCGGCGTCCAGCTGCAGGGCAAGGAGTACCTGATCGAGAGCCGCCTCCAGCCACTCCTCCGGGAGTTCCAGCTGGACAGCGCCGAACAGCTGGTCGACCGGCTTCGCCGCGGCGACAAGCGGATCGAGGCCGCCGCGGTCGAGGTGATGACCACGAACGAGACCTCGTTCTTCCGGGACCAGCACCCGTTCGAGGCGCTGGCGACCCAACTGCTGCCGGAGATGCGCCAGCAGACCGGGCTGCGGACCCTCAACATCTGGAACGGCGCCTGCTCCAGTGGTCAGGAGTCCTACACCCTGGCCATGACCATCCACGAGCACTTCCCGGAACTCGCGGCAAGCGGCAAGGCCAAGATCCTGTCGACCGACGTCTCGCCGACCATGGTCGAGCGGACCAAGTCCGGGGCCTACAGCCGGTTCGAGATCAACCGTGGTCTGCCGGCCAGCCATGCGGTCCGGTACTTCGAACAGAAGGGCCGGAGCTGGGTGGCCAAGCCGGAACTCCGGAACATGATCGACGCTAGGGAGCTCAACCTGCTCAAGCCGTGGGTCGGGCTCCCGAAGTGCGACGTGGTCCTGCTTCGAAACGTCTTGATCTACTTCACGGTCGACAAGAAGCAGGACATCCTCCGCCGCATCCGTACCAACGTGCTGTCCCCCCATGGGTGTCTGATCCTGGGGGCAAGCGAAACGACCGTCGGCCTGGACGAGGGATACGAGTCCCGCCGGGTCGGCAAGTCCACCTTCCACTTCGTCAAGGGAGCAAGCTGAGATGTCACTTATCGAATTCACCGAGCCGGCCGTGCTCGACGAGCTGACCGAGATCGTGACCGAGATGCTGGATGGCATCGTCGAGGCGTCGATCCCCGACGGCTACATCCAGCCGGTCGCCGGCTACGAGTCGCAGATCGCCCAGGCCACCGTCGTGATCCAGGGAGCCGATCCCTGCAAGTTGACGATCCGGCTGCCGGCCTCGGTCTGCATGGGCCTGGCTTCGGCCATGCTCGACGAGGCGCCGGAGGACCTGACGGTCGAGGACGCCTGCGCCATGCTTTCCGAGCTGACGAACGTCCTCGGCGGTTCGGTCAAGTCGATCGTCGAGGAGGAGACGTCGCTGGGAATCCCGAAGGCGTCGGTGGCCCAGTCGGAAGACTTCGCCCCCCTCGAGGACTGTGTGTTCGTCGATCACTCCCTCGGAGTGTTCCAGGTCAGGCTCGGGAAGTGACCGTCTTGGACCGTCGCCCTCGACGAAGGAGGTGAGGATCGTGCAACTGCGCACCACCATTGGATTCCACAACGCGATCATCGATGCGGCCGAGCAGATCCGTCCGCTGCCGCAGACGGTGACAAAGTTGGCTCAGCTGGTCGCTGATCCCAACACGCCGATCGAGGAGATCACCTCGACCGTGCAGGAGGACCCGGCCCTGGTGTCGGCCCTCCTCCGGGAGGCCAACTCGGCCGCCAGCGGCGCCGCGGATGGCGTCGGCACGGTCGAGCAGGCCATCGTCAGACTCGGGTCGGCCCGGACCGTGGCCATCGCGTTCAGCTCCAGCCTGTCCGACCTGGCGGAAGAGGGCCTGGACGGCTACGGCATCGGGTCTGACGACTTCTGGTCCCACAGCCGGGCCACGATGTTCGTTGCCGAGATCCTGGCCATCCAGTGCCGAGGTCGGCTCGACCGGAGCGTGGTCACTGCCGCCATCCTCCACGACGTCGGCAAGGTCGTGCTTTCCCAGTATCTCGAGGCCGGCCACTACAAGGCCGCGTTGTCCGACACCGGGAACGAGGCGGTGGCCGAGCGGATCCTGGTCGACATCGACCACGGCGAGGTCGGGGCCATGCTTGCCGCCCACTGGCGGCTGCCGAGCCCGATCGTCGAGGCCATCCACGGTCACCTCTGCCTCGACGGCGGGGAGACGATGATGGCTCGGGCCGTCCACCTGGCGGACTTCGTGGCCTACGCCCTGTTGGCCGGTGACGCCTACATCGAGGACCCGGCCCGTATCGAACGGGTGTCTCGGACGATGGACCAGCTCTATCTCGATCGGGCCAAGTTCCTGGAGCGGTGCGAGCGGCGACTGGAGGAGGTCGGCTTCAGCGTCGACCCGGTCGAGTCGCTGCTCGGCCTTCGCTGACCGGGCCACTCCCAAGCGCACCAGTTGCATCGGCGCCCGCCTCACCACGAGGCCGGGCGCCGTTGCGCGTCCCGAGCCCGAGCATGTCCGGCAGGGCATTGGGTGGGTACCAACGAGAAACCAGACCGGTCAGCGGGAACTGTGGGGGGGGGACGCGAGTCGGCCGCAGCCTCTGGGGACTGCGGCCGGAATCGCCTGGTTCGATTGTCGGCGGTCAGGACACTGGCTAGTTGAACAGGTGCCAGATGCCCATGCGGCCAGGACCGTAGCCCTCGATCTCGGTCTCGACTGCGCTCATGATCTGGCCCTCGACCACGATCTGTTGCAGGGCCTGCATCGAGTGGTCCATGTTCGGGTCGATCCGGACCCTGGTCGGGCTCGCCTCGTTGGCCAGCCGGGAGAGGACGTTCGCCACCTCCTGGTAGACCTCCATGAGGTCGGCGTCCGCATCCTCGGCGTCTTCGTCGACGATGTTGGCCGGCATCATGGCCATCGCCGCAGCCGAACGGTGGGCGAAGCGCAGATCGGTGGCGATCACGGCCACCAGCTGGTTCTCATCGGTCACCAGACCGCGAGCGGTCGACGAGTGGGGCTGGACTCCGTCCTCGAGCGGTGTGACCCCGACATCGCGGCCGAGGAGGCCGCTGAGGATCGACTCGATCTGACGGTCCTTGATCGTGATCTGCGGCATGTCAGATCCCGAGCGACGACAGGGCGATCTCCAGCTGGGTCGAGTCGATCGGCTTCGAGAGGAAGAACGATGCGCCGGCCTGCTGGGCCGTCACCCGGATCTCGGTGGTGGACTCTGACGTCACGAACCCGACCGGCACTCGGTTGCCCTCGGCCCGCAGGGCCTTGAGCATCTCGATGCCGGTCATGTTCGGCATGTTCCAGTCGGCGAGGATCACGTGAGGCTGCTCGTCCTCGACCACGGTCAGCGCATGGGCGCCGTCCTCGGCCTCGACGATGTCGGCGCTGTAGCCGGCCTGTCGGATCGATCGGGTGACCAGTTTTCGCATGACGGGGCTGTCGTCGACAACCAGGATCTTGACCATGGGTCCTCCGCTACGGAATTGACACGATGCGCGAATCGCTCGTCCAGTACCGATCGGTCGGAGGGACCCCGGGCTTGAGGATTGCGGAGGATCCGAGGTCGCTCAGCTGGTACCGGCCGGCAGGCGGGACGGGTCCTGGCCGACGTCGAGCATCGCCCGACGGACATCGACCCGGACCAGCAGGGCGATCCCGACGACGAAGAACAGGATCAGCGACAGGATGGCTTGGCGCTGTGAGCCGGTCAGCTGGTTGACAATGCCGAACGCAGCCGGCCCGATCCATGAGGTGCCCCGGGAGGCGATCTCGTAGAAGCCGAAGTACTCCGCCTCGGCCTCGTCCGGGATCATCTGGGAGTACAGGGAGCGGCTGATGGCCTGGGATCCGCCGAGGACGAAGGCCAGGATGGTCCCCATCACCCACAGCTTGGTCACCGAATCGAGCTCCAGGTAGGCGTAGACCACCAGCCCGGTCCACACCACCAGGTTGGCGGTCAGGCTCGACTTGGCCCCGTACCGCTCGGCCAGCCGGCCGAACCCGACCGCACCGGGAACGGCGACGAACTGGATCAACAGCACCAGGGCGAGGAGGGTCTCGGCCTCGGCGTCGAGCTCGTCTGCGGCGAACGACGTCGACACGGCGATCACGGTCAGGATGCCGTCGTTGAACACCAGATAGGCCAGGAGGTAGCGGAACGTCTCCGGATGGCGGCGGCGCATCGTCCTGGCCGTGGTCACGACCGATCGGAAGGCGAAGCCGGTCCAGCTCCGGCCCGGCGGTCGCGCCCGGGACGCCGGCCGAGGCCGGAGGTGGCGATGGGTGAAGGCCAGCAGGAAGCATCCGGCCCACAACCCGGTCCCGCCGAGGCTCAACCGCACCGCCAGGGCGGTGTCCTCCATCAGGGCGATCATGGCGAAGTTGATGGCGAGCCACAGCCCCCCGCCGGCGTACCCGTAGGCGAACCCACCGGAGCTCACCCGGTCCCGACGCTCGGGCGGCGCGATCTCCGGCAGGTAGGAGTTGTAGACCACGCCGGCGGCCCCGAACCCGACCGATGCCACCACGAACAGGATTCCGCCGAGGACGATCGTCGATCCGGTGACAAGAACCAGTGCCGCGGTAGCCCCGCTGGCGGCATAGGCCATGGCAAGCATCAGACGCTTCTTGTGGTCGGTGTGGTCCGCCACCGCCCCAACCAACGGGAGGATCAGGACCTGGACCAGCGCCGACGCACTGACCGCGAACGGGAAGAACGAGGCCGGGGCCACCGTGATCGGGCCGACGGCCACCCCGCCGGCGTCCTCGGCCAGTTCAAGCAGGTAGGGCCCGAGCAGGGCGGTGGTGACCGTGGTCGAGAAGGCCGACCACGCCCAGTCGTACATCTGCCAGCCGAAGATCTCCCGATCTCCGGCGGATCGGTGCCGCCGAACGAACCTGGCCGTCACCGGTTGGGAGGTCTGCTCAGGACGGCCCGGCCGCGGTCTGGTGATTGTGGGCCACCGCCGCCAGCTTGTTGCCGAGCAGTTTCTTGCGGGTCACCAGCTCGATCCGCCACGCCCGCAGCATCAGCGGCTTGGCAACCAGGAGCGTGATGTCGTCATGGACGATCTTGTGATACGGCGCAGTGTCCCTGCCCTTCACGTTGGTGTCGACCGACACCTCCTCGACGCCGCCTCAACCGATGGCGTGGATGTGGTCTATAGCGACGACGCCGCCGTCCTTGCGCACCATGTCGAGCGCCGTCTGGCTGATTCCGAGCTCCATGGGGAGAAGGATACCGGCCGGAGGATTGGGCCATAGAGTGATGGCGTGACGACTTCGTTGGTAGATGGCACACCCCGGTCCCTGGGCCCGTTCACGGTCGGCCCCCTCTCCTTCGGCTGCTGGAGGTTCACCTCCCAGCCGGTGGCGGAGGCCCGGGCCACGCTTGAGGCGGCGCTCGACGCCGGCATGAACCTGGTCGACAACGCAGACGTGTACGGCCTCGACTGGGGCGGTACCGGGTTCGGCCAGAACGAGGAGATGCTCGGCAAGGTCCTGACCGATGCCCCGGAGCTCCGGGAGCGGATGGTGCTTGCGACCAAGGGCGGGATCGCCCCGCCGACCCCGTACAACTCGGGTGCCGCCTACCTGGCGTCGGCCTGCGATGCCAGCCTCAGTCGGCTCGGGGTTGACGTCATCGACCTCTACCAGATCCACCGGCCGGACTTCTACACCCACCCGGCGGAGCTTGCGGCCACCCTGACCGCGCTACGGGACGCCGGCAAGATCCGGGAGGTCGGGGTGTCGAACCACACCCCCAGTCAGACCGATGCGTTGGCCGCCCACCTCGATTTCCCGATCGTCAGCGACCAGCCGGAGTTCTCGATCACAGCTCTCGGAGCCCTGCGGGACGGCACCCTCGACCGCTGTATGCAGCACGGTCGGGTGCCGCTGGCCTGGAGTCCGCTCGCCGGCGGCAGCCTGGCAACGGGTGACGGGGTCGCCCCCGAGCTGTTGGCGGTCATCGATGACCTGGCGGCCAGGGAGGGCGTGGGCCGGGCGGTGCTGGCGGTGGCGTTCGTCCTGGCCCACCCGTCGAAGCCGGTGGCCATCGTGGGCTCGCAGCAGGCCGAGCGACTGGTCGAACAGGCGACCGCGGTCGACGTGACCCTCGACCGGGACGACGTCTACCGGCTGATCCAGGCCTCAGAAGGCCAACCCCTCCCGTAGCGGTGACCGAAACGCAACCGAACCGGCCGGTCGATGACGAGCGACCGGAGTGGCTTGACGACGTGGCCCAGCTGGTCGCCGACCTCGGCGAGCTCGGCGATCTGCCGTACGACCCGACGCCGGCCCGGCTGTATCGCCCGGCCGACCTGTACCGGGGGTTCGACGCCGGCGGGTTCGCCACGACCATGGACCAGGCCGCCTATCGGCGGGCTCGGGTGTCCGGCCAGCCCCCGATCCCACCCCGGGAGGCGCTGGCCCAGCGGCTCCATGACCACGGGATCACCGTGGCGCTCGATCGGTTCCGGGCCGACCACCGCCTCGTCGGGGTGATGGGGGGCCATGCGCTGGTCCGGGGCACCGACGGCTTCCGCCAGGGCATCGCCCTCGGCCGGGCCATCGCCGAGGCCGGCTTCTGCGTGGTCACCGGCGGCGGTCCGGGAGCCATGGAGGCGGCCAACCTCGGGGCCGCCACCTCGACCATGGCCCAGACGGAGGTCGAGGCGCTGCACCGGCAACTGGCTGCGGTCCCGACCTTCGAGGACGATCCGGACGGGTTCACCCGGGTGGCACTGGAGGTGGCGGCCCAGATCGTCGAGCCGGTCGACACGCTCTCGGTCCCGACCTGGTTCTACGGCCACGAGCCGTCGAACCCGTTCGCAACCCACATCGCAAAGTACTTCTCGAACAGCGAGCGGGAGGACGGCCTGCTCGCCGTCGCCACCGCCGGGATCGTGTTCCTGGCCGGCGGCCCCGGCACGATCCAGGAAGTGTTCCAGGATGCAGCCCAGAACGCCTACCGAACCTTCGGCCACCCCTCGCCGATGGTGTTCCTCGACCCGCCGGATCGGCCGGACCACTGGGTGACCGACGGGGTGATGCAGGCCCTCGATGCCACGTTCACCAACCACCACGGTCAGCGGCGGCCGGGCTGGGACCTGGTCCGCCATGTCGGCTCGGTCGCCGATGCGGTCATTGCCCTCGGCACGCCGTGACGCCGGCGGTCAGTTGAGCGGCGGGAGCTCTCCGAAGGACAGATCGAAATCCGGCCCGCCTCGGTCACCGATCTCGGCCACCTGCTCGACCTCCTGGCGTTCCTGATCCATACCGAGGGCGTTGGCCAGACCGACCATGGCCGCCATCAGGATCGAACCGCCGTGGCGGGGGGTGGTGCGGGGCAGGAGGCGGAACTCGCCCTCCGGCTCCGGGCCCATCGACTGGTCGTCCGCCCCCTCGGTCACAGCGTCCCGTCGAACCACTGCAGCGCTGCGGACAGCACCTCGGTGGCCGCCGCCGGCTTGGTGAACATGTGACCGCCCTCGTCAAGGGCGACCAGTCGCTTCGGATCGGCGGCCGCCCGGTGGAGCCGCTCGGCGTTGTCGAACCCGACGATGTCGTCGTCGACGGCGTGGATGGCGCAGTACGGCCGGCCCAGTTGTGATAGGCGCTTGGTGACGTCGTGCCTTGTCAGGTCGGTGACGAACTCCGGGTTGAGATCGAAGGGGCGGTCGGCGATGTTGATCGTCGCCGGCTGGCCGGCGTGCAGCGTCGGCAGTTGCTCGGCGAACAGGTGGCGGACATGGCCGGTGTCGGCAGGGGCGGCAAGCGTGACCAGGGATCGGACCGTCTTCAGCCGATGGGCGGCCAGGATAGCGGCCGCCCCTCCGAGGCTGTGGCCCATCAGCCCGCACGGGCCGAACCCGGCCTGGATCAGGGAGGCCGCGGCCCTGGTCAGGTCGGCCACGTTGGCACTGACCGAGGTCTCGGCGAAGTCACCCTCGGACTCTCCGAGGCCGGTGAAATCGAACCGCATCGCCACGTAGCCCCCATCGGCCAGGCCCCTGGCCAGCCGGGTCATCGTGTGCAGGTCCTTGGAGCAGGTGAAGCAGTGGGCGAGCAGGACCGCACCCTTCACCGTCCCGGTCGGGCGATGGAGGCGCCCGGACAGCGTCGCCCCCTGGCTCCCGACGAACTCGAACGCCTCGACCGTTTCCATCGGCCTGAGCCTACTGGTGGGTGACCGCTCGGCGGTCTCGGCTCTGGTCCGGGCCCGGACCAGAGCCCGTCAGTCCCGGTCCAGTTCGGCCAGGACCGCCTCGGTGTGCTCGCCGAGCGCCGGGACCGGACCGCTCGGTGTCGGGGTGACGCCGTCGAACCGGATCGGTCCGGCGAGGGTGGTCAGGACCTTGTCGCCGTCGATGGTCGGTTGGAACGTATCGAGGGCCTTGGCTTGGGGGTCCTCGACCACCTCGGCCGCGGTCTGGCACGGGGCCCACCAGACGTCCTCGGTCCGGAACCGCTCGGCCCAATGGTCGAGCCCCTCGGCGGCGAAGATCTCATCGAGCACGGCGATCAGCTCGACCCGGTTGGTCGCGATCCTGGCCGCCGAGGTGAACCGCTCGTCCTCGATCAGCTCCGGCCGGTCGATCGCCCGGCACAGGTTCGGGAAGTGCCGGGCCGCCTCGACGCCGATCAGGTAGAACCACCGGTCGTCGCCGGCGCGATAGGAGTTGACCATCGGGGTCGGGAACTGATCCCGCGGCTTCATCGAGCCGAGCCGGCCGATCGTGGCCTGGGTCCCGAGGTCCATCGACATGGCGTACAGCCCGGTCTGGAACAGCGAGGACTCCACCACCCGCCCCCGGCCGGTCCTGGCCCGCTCCACCAGAGCGGCCAGCACGCCGGCGCAGGTGGCGATGCCGGTGGTGTGGTCGCCGATGGCGCTTCGGAGGTTCACCGGTGGCTCGTGCTTCGGCCGGTTGGTCCTTGCCATCCCGGTCCTGGCCACGAAGGCGCCGATGTCGTAGCCGGCGGTGTCGCGCTCGGGGCCGACCGGTCCATAGCCGGACTGGGCCGCAACCACGAGATGGGGATGCTGGTCCGACACGACGGCCGGGGTCAGGCCGAGGCGGTCGAGGGCATCCGGTCGGAGGTTGGTGACGAAGACGTCCGCCCCGGTCAGCAATCGGTCCAGGGCGGACCGGCCGTCGTCGGTCGTCAGGTCGAGCACGATGCTGCGCTTGCCCCGGTTGTCCTGGGCGAAGGTCGGGTTCGGCAGATCCTTGTCGATGCCCAGGCTGGCGAAGAAGTTCCGCTGGGGGTCGCCACCCGGGTCCTCGACCTTGATGACGTCTGCTCCCCAGTCCGCCATCAGCCCTGCGGTCGCCGGGCCGGCAACCCACCGGGCGAGCTCGACCACCCGGATGCCGGTCAGTGGGCGAGGAACCTCCTCGCCCCGTTCGTCGGTTTCGTTCCGGTCATCCATCGCTACCCCCTCGTCGACCCGCTCGGCCAGTATCGGCAACCGGAGGGGGCAGGGGCAAGGCCGCGCCCCGCCCAGGTGCCCCCCACCCTCGTGCCCCTCACCCAGGTGCCCTCACCCCGGTGCCCTCACCCCGGTGCCCTCACCCAGCGCTACGGTGAGTCACGTATGGCCCATCGCACACCGCTGACCGTCCGGTTCAACGAGCTCGATCCCTACGGCCACGTCAACCACTCGGTATACGTCACCTACTTCGAGGTCGGCCGGACCGAGGCCCTGACCGCGTGCGGGATCCCCCTGGAGCTGATGGCGGAGCGGGGCTACCAGATGGTGGTCACCCGGATCGATGTCCGGTATCGAGCGGCGGCCGAGGCCGGCGACCGGTTGGTGGTCGAGACCACCATCGGCGACATGCGTCGGGCCAGCGGCACCTGGCGGCAGCGGGTGCTGCGGCCGGACCCGGGCGGCGGCACCGACCAGGTCCTGGTCACCGCAGAGGTCAGCGCCGCGGTCACCGACCGGGCCGGCAAGCCGACCAGGCCGCCGGACTGGCTGTTCCCGGCCCTCGAGGCGCTGCGGGACGAGCCGTCGGAAGACGAGTCCCGGCCGTGATGGCAACCGGCGGATGAGCTACGTCGGGACGGGTGACGAGGACTGGGTCGAGCTGGACCTCGACCTGTTCGAGCGGGCCCAGGCGTCCCGGCTGGCATCGGCCCTGGTCGATCATCGCCAGCAGGTCGTCGCCGCCATCGGGTTCGACTTCGAGGTCGACACCGCCGATGATGGAACCGTGTACATCATGGTGGAGGGGCGCCGCCGGTTCCGAGCAGACGTGAGCCGTGACGACCGCCTGATCTTCACCGGACTGCTCGATCCCGAAGGACCTCTCTGACGTGCCGATCGCCTTCAACACCGACTTCGATCCCGACTACGGGGTCGTCCATCAGCTGTCGCCCCTGATCCGCCGGATCGTGGCCAAGAACCCGAATCCCTTCACCTTCACCGGTACCGGCGTCTACCTGATCGGACGGGGAGAGGTGGCCGTCATCGACCCGGGGCCGACCCTGGACGAGCACCTCGACGCCATCCTCGGTGCGCTGGACGAGGGGGAGCGGGTCACCCACATCCTGGTCACCCACACCCACAGCGATCACACCGCCGGGGTGGCGAAGCTGGTGGCCAGGACCGGGGCCACCACCTACGGCTTCGGTCCCCATGGCCCGGTGCCGGCCCATGATCCGCTGGAGGTGGTGAGCTTCGACGAGTACTTCACCGCCGAGGAGAAGGACGCGTTCGAGAAGGCCTGGGCCGATACGCCGGACGAGCTCAAGCGGGAGGGCCCCGATCAGGACTTCGTCCCGGACGTCACCGTCGGAGACGGGGCGGTGATCGAGGGCGGACCGGACGGCGACCGTTGGACTGTCGACGTCATCCACACCCCGGGTCACACCTCCAACCATGTCTGTTTCGGACTGCCGGCCGAGCGGGTGCTGTTCACCGGTGATCACGTGATGGGGTGGGCGACGTCCGTCATCTCACCCCCCGATGGGGACCTGTTCGACTACATGAACAGCCTGCGGAAACTCCTCGACCGCGACGATGTCCGGTACTGGCCGACCCATGGTCCCGGGATCGAGGAACCCCAGGCGTACGTTCGGAGCTTCATCGACCACCGGCTCGGTCGGGAACGCCAGATCGTGGCCGCGCTCGGCCTGGGGCCGGCAACGATCAAGGCCCTGGTGCCGACGATGTACGCCGAGGTCGACAAGCGGCTGTGGCGGGCGGCCGCCAACTCGGTCTACTCCCACCTGCTGGCCCTCCATCGCGAGGGTCGGGTCGCCGCTGAGACTGGCTCCGGGGATGGGGCCGAGCCGTCGCTGACCGCAACCTGGCGCCTGGTCGGCGCCTGATCATCGCTACCGCAGAGGACCCGGACCGGGTCGAACGGCTCCATGCCGAGCTGCTGGCCGCGTTCGAGGCGGTCCGGCCCGCGCCGGACGTCGGCGAGCGGATTCGGATCGACCGGGGATCGGATCTGGCCCACCTCGGGGTCCGGACCCCGGTCCGCAGACGGCTGGTCCGGTCCGGGTTCTCGTTCACCGACGGGTCGCCGGACGAGGTCCTGAATGACTGGGACGCCCTGTGGTGGCGGGCCGATTGCGCCGAGATCCTCTTCTCGGTGCTCGACCACTACCGGGAGGACCTGCGGCGCAGGTTGCCGGACGGGTTCTGGGACCGGGCCCGGCGGTGGGTCGACCGGGTAGACAACTGGGCCCACGCAGACGATCTGGCCCGGGTCTACAGCTTCGTGGTCGAGGCCGCCTTCGCCGATGTCCGCCCGGACCTGGACCGGTGGAACGCAGCCGAGGACGGTTGGGAGCGGCGGATCTCGATCGTCAGCCTGGTCCACTACAGCGGCCGAGATGCGGTCTTCCTGCCGCCCGAGGTGATGCTGCCCTACCTGGAGGCCGGCGTCGAGGACGACCGGGCGATCGTGCAGAACGCCGTCGGTTGGGTGCTCCGGGAGCTCAGCCGTCACCACCCGGAAGCGACGGTCGACCTGTTGAGCCGGCGGGGGAGCGGCCTCACCCCGGCGGCATGGCGCCGGGCCGTCGAGCGGTTGGACCCGGAGGTGGCGGCGTCGTTGCCGAGGCCGACCGGTAGCCGTCGGAGGTGACCGCAGGCGGTCAGTCACCCCGGCGGCTCGTTGGTCAAGACGGACCGGTGGCCAGGTATCGGACGCCGGTCAGGGCCATCGACCGCTCCCACAACTCGCGACCATGCGCTCTGGTGGCGGCGCCACCGACCACCGGGATCTGCTTCGGCGCCCCGCGGCGCTGCCCCCGGCCGGCCGGGCCGTAGTACTGGCCGCCCTCGGCCGCCGGGTCGGTTGCGGCTCGGAGGGTCGGGAGGGCACCGTCTGCGGCCGATTGGGCCAGGCGGCTGCTGAGCGCCAACCCGATCCTCCGCAGCGGGCCCGGCAGGCTGGTCCCGGCCAGCAGGTTGGTGTGGGAGACACCGGGGTGGGCGGCCAACGACACCGCCGGGGAGTCGACGGCGGCCAGCCGGTGGTTGAGCTCGAGGGCGAAGACCTGGTTGGCCCACTTGGTGTCGCCGTAGATGCCGAAGCGGGGGTAGCGGCCGCCGACCGGGATCGTCCCGTCCGAGCGGATCATCCGGTTCGGATCGCCGGAGCCGGCGGCCAGGCTGGACACGCTGACCACCCGGGCCGGTCGATCGACGAACAGCGGCAGCAGGCGTCCGGTCAGGGCGAAGTGGCCGAGGTGGTTCGTCACCCACTGGGGGTCGAGGCCGACCAACGGGTCCGACTCCTCGGACCCGGCGGTGTCTGCACGCTCGGCCGGCGAGCCGGTCGTGGCCATGATCCCGGCGTTGTTGATCAGGAGATCGACCTTGCCGAACCGGTCGGTGACGGTGGCTGCGAACCGTTCGATCGATGGGCCGGACGCCAGATCGAGGGTGAGCACCTCGGTCCGGTCGACCAGCTCGTTGGCCAGGTCGAGCCGGGCCGTCTCCCCCCGGCGCTCGTCACGACAACCCATCACCACCGTGGCCCCGGCGGCGGCCAAACCGATGGTGGTTTCGAGACCGAGCCCGGAGTTGGCGCCGGTCACCACGGCGATGCGTCCGGTCAGATCCGGGATGTCTGCGGTGGTCCAGGCCAGCATCGGGCAACCTTATCCCACCGGCTCGATCACTGGCTCCGGCGGGGTCCGGTGGTGCGTGACCAACGGTTCGACACCATGGGCCGCGTCACAGCCACCTGCGGCATGATGGAGCGGCTGGCGATGGTATACCCCGGACAGCCACTTGACGATCCGGTGTCGGTGCTGGAATGGTGATCCTCGTTCATCCCGAGGCCGTGGAGTCGCGACGTGAAACGGAGCTGGGGCTGAATCGTTCGAGGGAGGGGATCGCGTTCGGGCCCGCGGTCGTTCGATGAGCGGCACGCGGAAAATGCACGCGGTCCCCTTTCTCACGAGCGGATGGACGGCGCCGCCGGCGGGCCGATAATCGCCACCGATCCCATGGCCCGGTCGGTAACGTGATGGCCATGATGCAGCTCTACGACACCGCCTCCCAGCGAGTGGCGCCCCTGGATCTCCGGGAGCCCGGCAAGGTGTCGATCTACGTCTGTGGGCCGACGGTCTACGCCGCCCCCCACATCGGCCACGGCCGCCAGGTCCTGGTCTACGACGTGCTCCGCCGCTATCTGGAGTGGTCAGGGCTCGACGTCACCTTCGTTTCGAACATCACAGACATCGACGACGCCATCATCGACCGGGCGAACGCCGAGGATCGTGACCCGGCGGACATCGCCCGCAAGTGCGAGGCGGTGTGGTGGGACGCGCTCGAGCGAATCGATGTCCGCCGCCCGGACCACATCCCCCACGCCACCGACTACGTCGAGCAGATGGTCGAGCTGGTCGTCGAGCTGATCGACCGCGGCCTCGCCTACCAGACCTCGGACGGGGTCTATCTCTCGGTCGAGGGGGTCCCGGACTACGGGCTGTTGCCCCACGTCGAGCTGGAGAACCTTCGGGAGGGCGGCGGCGACCGTGAGATCTTCGGCGACGAGAAGCGGCATCCGGCCGACTTCGTCCTGTGGAAGCTGGCCAAGCCCGGCGAGCCGTTCTGGCCATCGCCCTGGGGCGACGGCCGGCCGGGTTGGCACACCGAGTGCGTGGTGATGAGCCTCGACCTGCTCGGTGAGGGGTTCGACCTCCACACCGGCGGGCTCGACCTGGTGTTCCCCCATCACGAGAACGAGCGGGCCCAGGCGGTCGCGCTCGGCAAGCGGTTCGCCAGGCACTGGATGCACCACGGCTTCGTTGAGCTCGAGGGCGAGAAGATGTCCAAGTCGCTCGGCAACGTCAAGAACCTGCTCGATCTGACCGAGGCCTACGACCCCCGGGCCTACCGGCTGCTGTTGCTGCAGTCCCACTACCGATCGCCGATCGAGGTCACAGACGACACGATGTCTGCGGCCCAGTCCGCGCTCGGCCGCCTCGACAGTTTCGCCAGGCGGACCGCAGACCTGGCCGGCGTCCCCGATCCCGAGGTGCTCGATCGGTTCCGGGCCCTGATGGAGAACGACCTAGACACCCCCGGCGCCGCCGATCTGATGTTCCGGCTGGTCCGGGAGGCCAACTCCGCCCTCGACGCCGAGGATCAGGGGACGGCGGCAACCGCAGCGGCGGCGGCGTTGGAGATCGCCGGTGCCTTCGGCCTCCGCCTCGGTTCGGACGATACGGAGGTCCCCGACGATGTTCGCCGGATGGTCGACGAGCGTCAGGCGGCCCGTTCGGCGAAGGACTACGCCCTGGCAGACGAACTCCGGGACCGGATCGCGGCGGCCGGCTGGTCGATCGAGGATGCGGCGGACGGCCCGGTGGTCGTACCGCTCGGCTGAGCAGGACGGCCAAGACCATGACCGAGAACCCCTTCGACCGGTTCGAATTCGCAGACGACGAGGTCGTGCCGATCCAGGAGCTGGTCGACCTGTACCACTCGGTCAACTGGCTGGCCTACGCCGCCGACCCTGACGGCCTGGCCCGGGCCGTCGACCGGTCGACCTACGTGGTCACCGCCCGGGACCACGACGGCGGGCTGGCCGGGCTTGCCCGATGCCTCAGCGACGACGTGTCGATCATGTACCTCCAGGACGTGCTGGTCCACCCCGATCACCAGGGCCGGGGCGTCGGCTCGACCCTGGTCAAGATCTGCGTCCAGAAGTTCGACCACGTCAGACAGAAGGTCCTGCTGACCGACGACGAGCCGCGCCAGGCCGAGTTCTACGAGGCCCTCGGCTACACGAACCTGCGGGACTTCGGGCCGCCGACCGTCAACGCCTTCGTCCAGTTCCGGTCACTGACCACCGGCCGCGACCACGACGGCGACGACGGCTGAGACCCCGTCCGCCGGTCTGCGGGTCAGGCCTGCACGGTTGGCGGTGGCACCCCGGCCAAGCGGCGGGCCGAGGCCGGCAGCGCATCGAGGCAGGTGCGGCACCAGGCCCGGTCGGCGTCGAGGTCTGGCGTCTCGGCCGGCTCCCCGCCCAGGAGCAGCGGTACCTGGAGCCGGCGGCCGCCGTCTGGGATGTCGACCCGGTCCGGTGGCAGCTCGTTGTCGACGATCAACAGGTCGCGGTCGTCGAGCCGGACCGCCGCCTTGCGGCCGCCGCGGGTGCCCTTGCCGATCGAGCGCTTGTTGACCGACCGGAGGCCGCCGTCGCCCTCGATGGCGACCAGCTTGTAGACCATGGCCGCGGTCGGGTGACCGGAGCCGGTGATCAGGTTGGTCCCGACCAGGTAGCCGTCGATCGGTGCGTCAGACAGTTCGGCGATGCTCCATTCGTCAAGGTCACCGGACACGATGATCCTGGCGCCATCGGCCCCGAGCTCGTCGAGGAGGCGCCTGGCCCGGACGGCTTCGGCCGCCAGGTCGCCGGAGTCGATGCGGATCCCGCCGAGCCCAGGGCCGGCCACCTCGACGGCCCGCCGGATGCCGGTCTCGGTGTCGAAGGTGTCGACCAGGTAGGTGGTGTCCGACCCCAACAGCTCGTGCTGGGCCCGAAACGCCGTCTGCTCGTCGTCGTGGGCCAGGACGAAGGCATGCCCGATCGTCCCGATGGTCGGGATGCCGTACCGCCGGCCGGCCTCCAGGTTCGACGTGGCGGTGGCACCGGCAAGCCAGGCGGCCCTGGCCGCCGACACCGCGGCATCATCGTGGGCCCGGCGGGCCCCACCCTCGATCACGGCCCGGCCGTCTGCGGCGTCGACCATCCGGGCCACCGCCGAGGCCACGGCCGAGTCGTGGTTGAAGATCGACAGCAGGACGGTCTCCAGCAGCACCGCCTCGGCGAAGCTGGCCTCGACCGTGAGGACCGGTGAGTCCGCGAGGTACAGGTCTCCCTCCCGGAAGCCCCAGACGTCGCCGCGGAACCGGTAGTCGCCCAGGTAGTCGAGGGCGGCGGGGGAGACGACCTGATTGTCGTCAAGCCAGGCCAGCTCGTCCGGCCCGAATCGGAACCGGGCGATGGCATCGATGGCCCGGCCGGTCCCGGCGACCACCCCGTAGCCCCGGTGGACCGGGAGGCGGCGGGTGAACAGCTCGAACACGGCCCGTCGATCGGCCTGCCCGCTCCGGAGGGCGGCGTCGACCATGGTCAGCTCGTAGCGGTCGGTCCGCAGTGCGGAGGAGCGGTCCTCGGTCACCGGCGGCCGATCACGAGGCGACCGCCAGCGGGTGGAAGTCTGCGTCGAGGAGGTGGGCCAGCGCGGTCGGGGCGATCGCGACCTCCAATCCACGTCGACCGGCCGAGACGTGGATCTCGTCCCGGGCCTCGGCGCTGACGTCGATGAAGGTCCGGAGGCGCTTGCGCTGGCCGAGGGGCGAGATGCCGCCGACCACGTACCCGGTCAAGCGCTCGGCGACGGCCGGCTCGGTCATGGCCGCCCGCTTGCCCCCGGCCGCCCGGGCCAGGCCCTTGAGGTCGAGTCGTCGCTCCACCGGGACGACCGCCACCACCGTTGCCGATCCGTCGACGGTGGCCAGCAGGGTCTTGAACACCACCGCCGGGTCCAGACCCAGGGCCTCGGCCGCCTCCGCCCCGTAGGAGTCGGCCGCCGGGTCGTGGTCGTAGCCGACCACCCGGTGGGCCACGCCGTGGCGTTCGAGCAGCGTAAGAGCCGGTGTCACGTTTCGAGTGTGGCCGACCTACACTCCGCCCTACAACCGAAAGCACCGGGGAGCTCGGATCGTGCCGGGCTGAGAGGACAGGACGCGCTGTCGACCCGCTGAACCTGATCTGGTTAATGCCAGCGAAAGGGAGACCATCATGTACCGCAAACTGCTTGCGCCCCTCGTGGCGCTGTTGCTCCTGGCTGCCGCTTGTGGCGGGGACGACGACACCACCGCCTCGGTCGAGACCGAGGAGTCGACGACCACCGCCGGTGGTGAGGAGGCGTCGCCGAGCGACGATGGGGCCGAGGAGCCGGTGGAAGAGACACCGGCCGCAATCGAACCCGGCACCGTGGTCCGGTTGCTGACCCACGACAGCTTCTCGGTCAGCGACGGCCTCTTCGACAGCTTCACCCTCGACACCGGGATCGAGGTCGAGCTGATCCAGGGCGGGGACGCCGGCGAATTGGTCGCCCGCTCGATCCTCAACATCGGCAACCCCGAGGGCGACGTCCTGTTCGGGATCGACAACACCTTCCTCCAGCGAGGCCTCGACGCCGACCTGTTCCTGCCGTACCAGTCGGCCGGGCTGGCCGCCGTGCCGGACGAGCTGGAGCTCGACCCCGAATTCCGAGTCACCCCGATCGACGTCGGTGACGTCTGCATCAACTACTGGACCGATCAGCTAGACACCGTGCCGACCAGCATGGACGATCTGACCGACCCGGCCCTGGCCGCCAACTTCGTCACCCAGGACCCCGAGGCCTCGTCGCCCGGGTTCGCCTTCCTGCTGGCGACGATCGCCAAGTACGGCGAGGACGGCTGGGAGGACTACTGGCAGCAGCTGGCCGATGGTGGCGTGACCGTCACCTCCGGCTGGACCGATGCCTACTACGGCGAGTTCATCGCCGGGGGTGGCGACAAGGCGATCGTGACCTCCTATGCGTCGAGCCCGGTGGCCGAGGTCCTCTTCGCCGAGGAGCCGATAGACACCCCGCCGACCGGCGTGCTCGAGGACAGCTGCTTCCGCCAGATCGAGTTCGCCGGCGTACTGGCCGGGACCGAGGTGCCAGACGCCGCCGGTGCCCTGATCGACTTCATGCTGTCCGAGACGTTCCAGGCAGACATCCCGCTCAACATGTTCGTCGCCCCGGCCAACGCCGAGGTCGAGGTGCCGGCCGATTTCGCCGCCCATGCGGTGGTTGTCGACAACCCGTTGACCCTCAGCCCGGCCGAGATCGAGGCAAACCGGAGCGCCTGGACCGAGCGGTGGGCGGAGATCGTCCTCCGCTGACCCGGCCCCGGGCCCTGACCCGGAACCGGTCGGCGGGCCCGATCGCTTGGCCGGTCGGTCGGTCCGAGCTGGGAGGCTCGGCCGTCCGGTTCGGTCAGGCCACCATCGCCGTCGGTTTTCTGGCGGTGATGGTCGCCTGGCCCATCGTCGCGGTCATGGACCGCAGCCTGGCCGACGACCAGCGTCACCCCGGCGGAGACGGCGGCCTGCCACACCGTGAACCAGAGCACGCTGCGGACCGACGACCGCCCGAGGATCTCGAAGACATCCGTCGGGCCGACGTCGGCCAGGCTGCGGTCCATGACCGCGA
>JBCCFN010000030.1:0-25849 GCA_039029715.1 Actinomycetota bacterium
CCGGGGTGAAGGCCACGGTCGCCCCGCCGTCGAAGTCGATGTCGACGAACAGCAGGATGGCGATGATCAGACCGACGAGGCTGGCGATCAGGCCACCGATGACGGCGAGCACGATCAGCAGGAACCGCCGGAGCGGCCGCCGCCGGGGCCGGGTCGGTGGGGTCGGCGCGCTCGGCGGCTCGTAGGGACTGGCGAACCCGGTCTGGTCGGTCGATCCGAGATCACCGACGTCGGCACCGGCCGATGCCCCTGGCGGGGCGGCGGCCGACGCCACGCCGGCGGGCGGAGCGATGTCGCCCCCGGTTGCCGAGAACGGGGACGGAGCCGGCGGGCTGAACCCGGTCGACGCCACCGTGTCGGTGACCGGACTGTCCGTTGCGGTTGGCTGCATCAACAGCCAGACGCCGGCACCGACCAGCAACAGCGGGATCAGGGCCTCACCGAGCGACCCGCCGCCGACGAAGACCAGCAGGGCCAGGCCGAGCAGGACCGCCCCCACTGCGACCTCGCGGTTGGTCAACGCCCGACTGGGGGTCCGACCCCCGGCCGGCGGCCAGACCTGCGCCTTGGGGATGATCAACCACGCCGCCAGATAGAGCAGCAGACCGACACCGGTGACCAGCGTGAACAGGACGAAGGCCAGCCGGATGACCGAGACGTCGATCCCCGAATGCTGGGCCAGGCCGGAGGCCACACCGCCGAGGCGGCTGTCCGGGTCCCGGACCAGTTGCCGAACCGCCCCGGGCGGTACCCCGTAGCGATCGGTCGTCGGCGGAGGGGGTGGTGGCGGCGGCGGGGGTGGTGGCGGCGGCCCGTCGTCGGCCGCGGTCTGCGCCGCCGACGTGTCTGGGGCCCGGTCCTCGGGCCGATCGGTGCCTTCGTTGCTCATGGTTCCATGATCGACCGGCCGAATCGGGCCCGGTATCGGGTCTTCCCCCGACCCGACCCTACCCCTCGGAGGTGTCCTCAGGGTCGCCTCAGGGGGATCCCTCGGTGCGAAGTCGGTCGGTTGGGTGCGATCATGGACCGGTGAACATCAGCCTGGCGACCGAACGGCGCCGGTGGCAGGTCCCGCCACTGGACGCCGACGACCGCTGGGTCGGCGGTGTGGCCGCCGCCATCGCCGCCGAGATCGGGGTCCAGCCGCTGATCGTGCGGATCTCGTTCGCCATCCTCGCCCTGGCCGGCGGTTGGGGTCTGGTGCTCTACGGCCTGGCCTGGGTGGCGCTGGCGTTCCTGTCACCGCCCCGCCTCGCCCCCTACGTCCCGGTGCCGAAGGCGGCCTCGCCGCTCCACCGGCACGTCGCCGTCGGGCTGATCGTCCTCGGGATCCTGCTCGGCCTTCGCTCGGTCGGGTTCGGCTTCGGGATCGCCTTCGTCGACCAGATCGTGTTCCCCCTCGGGTTCGTGATGACGGGGCTGCTCGTCGCCTGGTCCCACCGTCGGGACGAGGGCGGCGTCTCGGCGGTCATCCGGATCCTGGCCGGTGTCATCATCGCCGGCGGTGGACTGGTCGCCCTGGTCGCAACGTCGCTGCGGTTCACCGACGCCCTGCAGCTCCTGATCCTGGCACTGGCCGTCGTCGGTGGGACCGCACTGGTGGTGGCGCCGTCGATCGTCCGGATCGGCCAGGACTTCGACGTCGAGCGCCAGGAGCGGGTCCGAGCAGACGAGCGGGCCCGGGTGGCGGCCCACCTCCACGACTCGGTTCTGCAGACCCTGACCCTGATCCAGCGAAACGCAGACGACGCCCAGCAGACCGCCCAGATCGCTCGCCAGCAGGAGCGGGAGCTCCGGGCCTGGCTGTACGGAAACGAGCCGACCACCCCGGGCACGACCCGGCTGGAACCGGCCCTCCAGGAGGTGGCACATCGGGTCGAGGCCAACCACGGGGTGAAGGTCGAGGTGGTGACCGTCGGCGACAGCCACGACCTCGACCCGCTGGCGATCCACGGCCTTGTCGCCGCCACCCAGGAGGCGGTGACCAATGCGGCCAAGCATGCCGGGGTGGCAAAGATCGACGTGTTCGCCGAGCATCGGCCGGACACGATCGAGGTCTTCGTCCGGGACGCCGGCGCCGGGTTCGACCTCGAGGCGATCGACCCGGACCGCCAGGGCATCCGCAACTCGATCCTCGACCGCATGGAGCGGCACGGCGGCAGCGCCTACATTCACTCCGAGCCGGGGGTCGGGACCGAGGTGGAGCTGATCCAGCCGATCACCACGACCCGATCCGACGACGACACACCGGGAGCCACCCTATGAACCGCACCGACGAGCAAGCCGGCGGGCCAGACCGATGATCCGGGTCGTACTGGTCGACGATCACGCCCTCGTCCGCTCCGGGGTCAAGGCCGAACTGGAGCGGGCGGTCGAGGTCGTGGCTGAGGCCGGAGACGTCGGCGAGGCGGTCGAGGCCATCGTCCGGGCCAAGCCGGACGTCGTGGTCTGCGATGTCCACCTCCCGGACGGAACCGCGGCAGACGTGATCGCCGGCACCGCCGAGCGCGGGGTCACCTCACGGTTCCTGGCCCTGTCGGTGTCAGACGCCGCCGAGGACGTGATCCAGGTCATCCGTAGTGGCGCCCGGGGCTATGTGACCAAGGCGATCGAGGGCGACGACCTGATCGACGCCGTTCGCCGGGTCAACGACGGAGACGCCGTGTTCTCACCCCGGCTCGCCGGGTTCGTCCTCGACGCCTTCTCCGCAGACCTGACCTCGGCCGCAGACCCCGAGCTCGACCAGCTGACCGCCCGGGAGCAGGAGGTCATGCGCCTCCTGGCAAGGGGCTATGCCTACAAGGAGATTGCCCGCCGGCTGTCGATCTCGATCAAGACGGTCGAGACCCACGCCTCGGCGGTCCTCCGCAAGCTCCAGCTCTCGAGCCGGAACGAGCTCGCAATGTGGGCCGCCAATCGACGGATCGTCTGATCCGGCGGCTCGGGCCAGCTCGACGAACGGCCGGCTCGACGAACGGGCGGGACTCAGCGGGCCGGGTAGAACATCATCGACTCCAGCCGCTCGATCCGAGCGGCCGTCGCCGGGTGGGTCGAGAACAGCTTGGCCATGTCCGGCCCCTGACGCCGACGCCGGGACAGCCCGGCCAGCGGGTTGTGGATGTAAGCGTGGGCCTGCGCCGGGGCGACGTCCATCGGGGTACCGGTGGCCAAGGCCTCGATCCGGCGGAGCGCCCGGGCCAGCGGCTCGCCGGTACCGAGCAGCTCGGCTGCACCGCGGTCGGCCTCGAACTCACGGGACCGGCTGATCGCCATCTGCAGCAGCGAGGCAGCGAGCGGGGCCAGCAGCGCGGTGGCCAGCAGGGCGATCGGGTTCGGCTGGTCGTCGTCACTCCCACCTCCGAACGCGGTGGCCCACAGCGCCATGTTCGCGATGAACGAGATGGCGGTGGCGATGGCGGCCGCCACCGACCCGATCAGGATGTCCCGGTGCTTGACGTGCATCAGCTCGTGGGCCATCACCGCTGCCACCTCGTCCTGGGGGAGCTGACGCAGCAGCCCCTCGGTGGCACACACGACGGCATGGTTCGGACCACGACCGGTGGCGAAGGCGTTCGGCTGGGCCTGGGGTGAGATGGCGACCCTCGGCATCGGCATGTCCGCCTTGCGGGCCAGCTCGAAGACGGTGTTGTAGAGGACCGGGTGATCGTGGGGGCCGATCACGACCGCCTTTGCCGACCGTAATGCCAGCCGATCACTGAACCAGTAGCTGCCACCGACGGTCACGAGGGCCAGCACCAGCCCGATCACCAGCGCGGTCGACGAGCCCCCGCCGAGGACGCCGGACACCGTGACGATCAAGCCGCCGAGGGCGGCGAGCAGCACGGTGGTCTTGGCGGTGTTCTTCAACATGGGTGGTACTCCGAGGGTCTCGGCAGGCGGATGAGATCGACGATAGCGACCGGGCCTAAAAACACCCGAAAGGAAACCTTTGACAAGAAGTCCTTGACATGAAACCACCTTTGAATAGTATGTATCTCAGGAGGTGCGTTGCATGACCATGATCTCTGACCCCGGAACGACACCGTCGTCGTCCGGGGCCCTCGGTCCCGATCGCCCAATGGGGACCGTCGTCGAAGAGCTCCGATCCCGGATTCGGGATCTGTGGCACCAGGCCCCGTCCGCCCGAGAGGGTGAACGGGAATCGGTGGTCGTCGAGCTCATGGATCTCGACCTCGAGCTGGAGCGGCTGGCCCTCCGAGCCCGCCAGCACCGCATCGGGGACGAGGAACGGGCTTCGCTCGCGGACTGCACTTCCCGCCTCGGAGCCCTCGGCCGCCACTGGCCGGCCGTCTCCTGACCCCCGGCGAGCCTCACCCCGGCCACCAATCACGCCCACCCCCGGGGTGGGGCTCGCCTCGTCAGTCTCGAACTGTCAGACCGGGAAGGTCTGGAGCTGCATCGGCGAGCCAGGGCCCAGCCCACGGACCCCGGTGAGGACATGGCCGAGCAGCCGAGCGGCCTGCTCGACGTTCGCCTCGCCATCCGGCCACTCGATCGACCAGTTCGGATCACCCTCGGTGAAGCCCAGATCGATCATCCGTGCGTCGACCGCCATTCCGATCTGGTGCGATGACGCCATCGATCGATCGTGCTGGGCCTCGATCAGCAGCGTGCCGTCACGGGCCAACCACTGGACGTAGTACCCACTGTCGCGGTGCTCGACCACCCCGGCGATCGGCCCCCCGGCGGCCAGACCCTCGGCCATGACCGCCGCCAGGTGCAACCCGACCTCGGCCGGAGCGGGGAGTTCGAACGTGGTGGTACGGGCCACAGATGGCGCAGACGGCAGCAACTCACCCCGCTGGGGATCGAAGGCGACCAGGCCGAGCTCGCCGGCCGCGTCGGTCACTGCGGTCGCAACCTCGGCCTCCCGCCCGGTGACCACACCGAAGTAGAGGAACGGCCCACCGACCTGGTCCAGGAGCGGGGCGGCCCAGGGGCCGGCAGCCCCGTCCGAGGCCGACGCCGCGACCTCGGCCTCGACCTTGTCGATGAACCGGCTGATGGCGGCGGTTGGCGGCCCGTCATCCCGGAACTCGATCAGCCGCTCGTACTCCGCGACCGCGTGGGTATTCGACAGCGGGGCTTCCGCCTCCCAGACCGCGAAGTTGTAGCTGCTCATGACCGGGTCTCTGCCCGGTCTGACCGCCGATCAGTTCCGAGGGACCTCGATCCAGGCCACGTCCTTGTCGACCCTGGGCTCGCCTGGCAGTCCGAGGACCTGCTCGCCCAGGATGTTGCGCATGATCTCACTGGTGCCACCTTCGATGGAGTTCGCCCGGACCCGGAGGAAGGCGTGGCCGAGGCCGCTCTCGGCCCCGGTGACAGACAGATCCTCTGGTCGCCGGAAGGTGTAGTCGTAGTCGATCATTCCGGCGGCGCCCTTCATCGTAACCGCGGTGCTGAAGATGGCCTGGTTCAACTCGGCCGAAGCCAACTTGGCCACCGAACCCTCGGGTCCGGGATTCCCGGCCCGCCGGTTGGCCGAGGCTCGCATGTTGGTCAGGCGAAGCGCCTCGGCCCGGACCCACAGCGATATGATCTCGTCCAACCTGGCCGCCGTCCGATCCTCCTCCGGCGTCTTCTCCCACAGCGACACCAGGACGGCGATCGGTCCGGAGCCCCGCTGGGGGGCGCCGCCGCCACCGATGGCGGTGCGCTCGTTCATCAGTGTGGTCAGCGACACTCGCCACCCCTCGCCGACGTCGCCGATCCGGTTGGCGTCCGGCACCCGGGCGTCTGTGAGGTAGACCTCGTTGAACTCGGCCTCGCCGGTGATCTGGCGAAGCGGCCGGACCTCGACCCCGTCGCTCTTCATGTCGACCGCGAAGTAGGTCATGCCCTTGTGCTTCGGCAGGTCGGGGTTGGACCGGGTGACCAGCATGCCCCAGTCGGCGATGTGGGCCATCGTGTTCCACACCTTCTGGCCGTTGACGATCCACTCCTCGCCGTCGAGGACCGCCCTGGTCCCGAGCCCGGCGAAGTCGCTGCCGGCCCCCGGTTCGCTGAACAGCTGGCACCACTTCTCCTCGCCGGAGAACATGGGCCGGAGGAACCGCCGCTTCTGCTCATCGGTGCCGTGGGTGGCGATCGTCGGACCGGCGAGGTGGAGGAAGAACGTGGACGGGTCCGCCGGCTTGGCCCCGGCGGCCCGCAGCCGCTCCTCGGCCAGCTTCTGGAGCTGGGGCCGGACGCCGAGCCCGCCGAAGCCCTCCTCGTGGTGGACCCAGGCCAGCCCGTAGTCGTACTGATGGCCCCGGAACTCGACCCGGGAACAATCGGCAGGCGGATGGTCTCGGAGCAGGTCGGTCACCGCATCCTCGACCAGCTTGGCCTCGACATCCTCGGTGATCATCTCGTCAACGGTTGCATCGGACATACCCCAATGATGGTCGCCCGGAGCCGCTTCACCCAAACTCGACCGAGCGGTCAAGTTTCACGCCAGCCAGCTCCGGATCAGGCCCCGCAACCGGTCGACGCCGGTTCCCTTCGCTGCGCTGACCCAGACCACATCGCCCGGTTCGAGATCGCAACCCTGGGCCAGGTCCCGCTTGCGACGGTCACGCTTCGACGACTTCACCTTGTCGTGCTTGGTCGCAACCACCGAATGGGGGAGGCCGTTGCCCCGGAGCCAGTCCAGCATCTGGACGTCGAGCTTGGTCGGGCCGATCTCGCCGTCGACAAGCACGATGACCATCGCCAGCTCCTCCCGGTCGAGCAGGTAGTCCTCGATCATGGCCTGCCACCCGGCCCGGAGTTGCTTGGATGCCTGGGCGTAGCCGTACCCCGGCAGATCCATGACCGAGGCGACCAACGCTCCGTCCGGCCCGACCCCGGTGTCGTCGCCCCGGTCCCGATCGATCACGGCGAACAGGTTGAGCAGCCGGGTCCGACCGGGGGTGTTGCTCACGTGAGCCAGCTTCTTGCGGTTGGCCAGCGCATTGACCAGCGAGGATTTCCCGACGTTCGACCGGCCGACGATGGCCACCTCGGCCGCCGAGGCCGGCAACCGCTCGACCCGATCGCCGGACAGGACGAACCGTAGCTCCAGCGGCCCGGCCATCAGTCCCGGATCCCGTCGCCGGCAGAGCCGATCCGATCGAGGAAGGCGGTGACCTCGGCGTCGTCCAGTTCTTCGTCGTAGTCGAACCGGTCCCTGGCCACCTCGAACATCGCCCGGTCGATCCCGACCGTCCGGTCGTAGGCATCGTTGTGGTGGAGGTCGCGATCATCGGGATGGATCTTGGCCGCCACCACCTCGGTACCTTCCTGGCCGGGAATCGACCGGAGATGATGGGGCACCATGTCGAGGTCGGTGTCTGCCGAGGCGATCACCACCCGATCCAGATCGGCCCGGGTGCACATGACCAGGGCATCGAGGGCCAGCCACACGTCGATCCCCTTCTCCTGGCCCCGATGCCGAGACTCCACCCGGGCCTGACGGACCTCGTCCTGGTGGGACCGGGGGTTCGGCAGATCACGGTCCCGGATCTCCCACTCCCACCGGTAGCGGAGGGTTCGCTCGAGCACGACCACGTCGGTCCGCCGCATCAGCTCGTGACGCCTGGCCGACGATGCCGCCCGACGGGGGTCGTGGCGTGGGTCCGGCAGGCCCGAGGCGTAGCGGATCTCGACCAGGGTGTCGTCGCCGGCCAGCGCTCGGCCGAGCAGCAGCGGATGCATGGCCCCCGATCCACCAAACGCATACCGAGCCCCAATCGTGATGTTCTGCCCGTCGACAAAAACCCCAACGCGCGTCACGGCCCGATCACACCCCAACCCGCAACCACCCACCGAGACGGGCCCCCGTCAATGAAAACCCCGACTCGCGTCACGGCCCGATCACACCCCAACCCGCAACCCACCACCGAGACGGGCCCCCGTCGACAAAAACCCCGACGCGCGTCACGACCGGATCACACCCCAACCCGCAACCCACCACCGAGACGGGCCCCCGTCGACAAAACCCCGACGCGCGTCACGACCGGAT
Source organism: Actinomycetota bacterium (assembly GCA_039029715.1). Lineage (GTDB taxonomy): Bacteria > Actinomycetota > Acidimicrobiia > Acidimicrobiales > SZUA-35 > JAHELU01. The sequence goes on from JBCCFN010000030.1 coordinate 8,012, forward strand.
CACACCCCAACCCGCAACCCACCACAGAGACCGACTGGTTCGGCTCAACGGTTGTCGGTCGGGTCGTCGAGGCGGCGGACCAGCTCCCTCGTGATGTCCGAGACCTGCTGACAACCGGTCAGGGCCATCGTCCGGGTCATCCCCTCGATGAACAGTCCGATCAGATGATCGACCCCCCGCTCCCCCGCCGCACCGAGGGCGTACAGGTACGGCCGACCGACCATGACCGCCGTGGCCCCGAGGGCGACCGCCTTCACGATGTCGCTCCCCCGCCGGGCCCCGCCGTCGGCGATGATGTCGATCTGGCCGCCGACCCGCTGCGCCACCGGCTCGACCAGCTCGATGATCGACGGGGCACCGTCGAGCTGGCGGCCACCATGGTTCGACAGGGCGATGGCCTCGACACCGTGCTCGACCGCCAACTCGGCGTCCGCCACGGTCTGGATCCCCTTGAGCACGATCGGCCCGTCCCAGACCGAGCGGAGCCAGTCGATCTCGGCCCACGACAGCGCCGGGTCGAACTGCGAGTTGATGTACTCGCTCAGGGTGACGGCGGATGACCCGTCGCCGGCCGGGTTGTCGTCGGCAACGCTGGCGAACGTGATGGGATCGTTGCGGAGGAAGTCGAGGGTCCACGCCGGGTGGAGCATCCCGTCGATGATCGTTGCCAGCCCGATCTTCGGGGGCAGCGTGTAGCCCCGGCGGACGTCCCGCTCCCGACGACCGAGCACGGCGGTGTCGATCGTCAGCTGGATCGCCTCGTAGCCGGCGGCCGCCGACCGCTCGAGCAACTCCCGGACCAGGCCCCGGTCCCGCCAGGTGTAGACCTGGAACCACTTCGGGCCGTCGCTGACCGCGGCCACGTCTTCGATGCTCCGGGTGCCCATCGTCGACAGGCCATAGGGGATCCCGGCCCGAGCGGCGGCCCGGGCCACGGCCAGTTCGCCCTGCGAGTCGGCGATCCTGGTGAAACCGGTCGGGGCGAACACCAGCGGTAGTGGGACCGGCCGGCCGAGCAGGGTGGTCCCGGTGTCGATCTTGGACACGTCCCGCAGGACTCGGGGCTTGAACTCCAGCCGGCCGTACCCGGCGACGTTGCGGTCCAGGGTCACCTCGTCCTCGGCCCCGCCGTCGATGTAGTCGAAGACCCCGCCGGGCAACCGACGCTTGGCCAGCCGCCGCAGGTCGTCGACATTTGCCGCCGTCGACAGCCGCCGTGTCACCGGGTCCAACTCGATCGACTTGAACCGCACCACCGAACGGAATGTCTGGATCGCTCCCATCGCCCCAGCCTAGAGCCGGGCGTCTGGGCCGAGCACGGGGTCCGGCTCCGCCCCGGGCGGCCCGTCGAGCTCGACCCGAACCGCGGCCGGCGGATCGTCCCGCTCGGGGACGACGATCTTGCGGATCTCACCGGTGCTCTTGGTCACGACCTCGTTGATCGTCCAGCTCCGTCGACCCCGAGCCACGCCGAGCCGCTGGCCCAGGATGTGGTTGACCGCCCCACCGATCAGCAGCACCTGGGCCGCAAGCCAGATCCAGGTCAACGCCAGCAGCAGCGCACCGAAGGCCGACCGGACCAGGTTGGCACCGGACGCCAGGTCGACATAGCGGGCGAACCCGAAGCTGAGCAGCCACCACAGCACCGCGGCGACCACCGCGCCCGGCAGGTCGAAGCGCCATCGGTGCCGTTCGGCCGGACCGTAGTGGTAGACGATCGACGCCCACAGGATCAGCACCAGGACGGCGACGACACCGCGCAGCATCGACTCGAAGAACCCGTCTGCGATCTCGGCGAACAAGTAGATCTCCATCAACACCAGCGGGACCGAGATCAGGATGCTGCCGATCCCCAGGATCACCGCCACGACCCTGGTGTGGTACCAGGGCCGGCGGTCCTCGATGTCGTAGATGTCCTCGAGGGCTCGGATCAGGCCGGAGAACCCGCGGCTGATCGACCACACGGCAAGCCCGACCGAGACGATCAGCAGGTTGTTGTTCGTCTGGTCGAACAGGCCGGTCACCGTGTCACGGACCGTCTCGTTCTCGTCGGTGAACACCCGATCGACGAACTCGATCAGGCGCTCCTGGATCGTCTCCTGGAACCCGAGGTTGACCAGGTCGTCCAGCGGGCCGAGGACGGCGAGCAGGGCCAGGACCAGGGCCGGAAGGGAGACCATGATCCAGAACGTGACGCTGGCCGCCAGGTCTCCGACGCGGCCGTGATACCAGCGCAGGGCGACATCGACGACGAATCGCCATGCCGAGGCCACCCAGCGGACCGGACTTCTACTCACCCCGTCAAGGGTACGGAATCGGGGCCCCAACCGTCGATCGCACCGTCTCTGCGGCACGCGGCGAGGAGTCGAGCCCGGTCGCGGGCCCCGGGTACAGTGCGCTCTATGACCACCCCCGACTCGCCGTCGCCGTTCACGAATCGCAAGGCGGGGGAGGCGTTTCTGATCGATCCGACCGGTGGTGCCGGACCGGGTGTCCTGGTCCTCCACTCGTGGTGGGGACTCACTCCGTGGACCCGGGACTTCTGCCGGCGAGTTGCCGACCTCGGCTTCACGGTGCTGGCCCCGGACCTGTTCGACGGTGTCCAGCCGATGACCGAGGCCGAAGGGGAAGCGGTGCTCGGCGAGGCCGACCCTGATGCGATGTCCGGTCTGGTGATGTCTTCGGCCCAGACCCTCCGGGCCGCCTCGGCCGACGCGGCGAAGCCGATCGCCGTGATCGGGTTCTCGATGGGGGCGTCGCTTGCGATGTGGCTGTCGGCTCGGCTGACCCGGGAGGTCGGAGCGGTCGTGGTGTTCTACGGGGCCCAGGCCATCGACTTCGACGACGCCACCGCCGAGTACCAGGGCCACTTCGCAGACCACGACCACATCGTCTCCGAGGAGGACCGGGTCCTGACCGAGTCGTTCATCCGCCTCGGCGGTCGGACCACCGACTTCCACGTCTATCCCGAGACCCGGCACTGGTTCTTCGAGGAGGGCGACTCGTTCCACGCCGACGCCGCAGCACTGGCCTGGTCACGGACCGAGACGTTCCTTCGAGCAACGATCGGCGGCTAATACCCTGACCCGCAGTCGACCGGCGCCGGCGGGCGCCTGGCGACCAGATCGATCAGGGCCGAGCGGCCGACGTGGCCGGTCCCTTCGGCGATGTCGGAGTCATGGCTGTGGAGGACCTCGATCTCCAGGCCGCCGACGAGCTCCCGGAGCAGCTCCTCGGTGTAGAGGTACTCGGCGATCGGAGGGCCACCGGTCCCATAGGCCAGCTGCTCCGGCCGGTAGCCGTGGACCAGGAGATGACCGCCGGGCCGGAGGGTCCGAACCATGCCATCGAACACGGTCCGGCGCTGGTCGGGGTCGAGGAACTGGATGAAGACGGCGACGACCACGTCGAAGGCATCCGGCTCCCAGGTCCACTCCAACAGGTCGGCGACCCGGAAGTCGACCCGCACGCCGCGGCGCTCGGCGAGCGCCTTCGCCTTCGCCACCCCGATCGGGGACACGTCGACCGCGGTGACCGCCAATCCCTGCTCGGCCAGGAAGACCGAGTTGCGGCCCTCGCCGTCTGCCACCACCAGGGTGGCGGCGCCGGCCGGAAGCCCGGTGCCGTGGCGAGCCAGGTAGGCCGCAGGCTCGGTGCCGAACAGGTAGTCGTCGATGTCGTACCGGCCGTCCCACATCGAGGGGCCGGTCATGTCACGTGTCATGCCATCAGCCTGGCACTTCAAGTGCACCTGAGCGCAAGGGCCGATCGCCCCCGCCGGCCGACCGCCGACTCAGACCAGGCCGCCGGCCGTTGCGGCCATGACGGTGCCGACGGCCAGGACGCCACAGAGGGCGACCGTCGCCCCAAGCGCAGTCTGGACACTCTGGCCGTAGCGGCGGGGCAGCCAGCTGACCAGCCAGCCGGCACCGAAGCCGGCGACGATCCCGCCCAGGTGACCCCAGAACGAGATGCCGGGGATGAGCACCGGGATCAACAGGTTGAGCCCCAGGATCATGCCGAGCGATGTCTGGGTGATGCTGACGCCCCGTGACCACAGGACCGCAGCCAGCGCCCCGGCAAGGCCGAGGACCGCCCCGGACGCCCCGAGGGTCGGCTGGGTGAAGCCGAAGGCCAGCACCGCGAACGAGCCACCGAGCAGCCCGGCCAGGTAGACCAGACCGAACCGGAGCCGGCCGAGCCCCTCCTCGAGCGGCTGGCCGAGGATCCACAGACCCCACATGTTCAGGCCGAGGTGGAAGATCCCCCGATGGAGGAAGCCGGAGGTGATGATCCGCCACCACTCGCCGTCGGCCACCGATGGGCCGAACAGCAGCCCACGGATCGTGACTTCGTCTGCGGTGGCCGCCTGGGCCAGGAACAGCACCACATTGACGGCGATCAGCCCGATCACGATCGGGGACCGGTTGGTCGGCAGGTTCCTGGCGGTGTACACCTGCTGCGACCCGGTGCTGGCACATGCGGTGCAGTGATGACCGATCGAGGCCTGACGCATGCAGGCCGGACAGATCGGCCGTTCGCAGCGCTGGCAGCCGACCGCGGCCCGGATGTCCGGGTGGCGGTAGCAGGTGGAATCCTCGGTCAGCACGAATTCCAGGATACGGGGCCTCACCTAACGGGCAGATAAAGGGTCCGTCGGCCGCTGGCATACTCCAACGTGGCCCTTCGTTCGCCATACGACCGGGACATCGCCCGGCTGGCCGTCCCGGCCCTCGGGACGTTGGTGGCCGAACCGCTCTACGTCCTGGCCGACACCGCCATCGTCGGTCGCCTCGGCACCGACGAGCTGGCCGGCCTGGCCCTGGCCACCGCGGTCCTGCTCAGCGTCCACAGCCTGACCATCTTCCTGACCTACGGGACCACCGCCGCGGTAGCCCGGCTGGTCGGGGCCGAGCGGGAGGAGGAGGCGGCGTTCCAATCGGTCCAGGGACTGTGGTTGGCGCTGTTGATCGGGGTCGGCTTCGGGATCTTGCTGTGGTTCACCGGCGAGTGGTTCCTCGTCGTGCTCGGCGGCGAGGGGCCGGCGCTCGAGTTCGCCCTCACCTACCTCCGGATCAGCCTTGCCGGACTGCCGTTCCTGCTCCTGGCGCTGGCCGGCGCCGGCTCCTTCACCGGGCGACAAGACACCAGGACGCCGCTGATGATCGCCGTGGCCGGTGCGGTGGCCAACCTGGTCATCGAGCTCATCCTCATCCCCGGGCTGGGATTCGGTATCGGCGCCTCCGCCCTGTCCACCGTGATCGCCCAGGTCGGGACCGGGGTGTTCTTCGTCCTCGCCGTGGTCCGTCTGGCCAACCGGACCGGGGTCGGCCTGGCGCCGGCGGGTCCAGCGATCGCCCGGCTCATGGGCGCCGGCCAAGCCCTGATCCTGCGGTCGATCGCCCTCAGGGGCTCGTTCGCCCTCGGTACTGCGGTCGCGGCCCGAATCGGGACGGCGGAGCTGGCGGCCCACCAGATCGCCGTCCAGATCTGGGGCACCCTCGCCCTGGCGCTCGATGCGGTGGCGATCGCCGGCCAGGCACTGACCGGCAAGTGGCTCGGTGCCGGCAACGCCGAGCGGGCCAAGGGTGCGGCCAGGCGGATGATCGAACTCGACGTCGGTCTCGGCGTCCTGGCCGCACTGGTCCTGGTCGTGGTCCGGGACCCACTGGCCGGGCTGTTCAGTACCGACCCGGACGTGGTGGCAGCGACGGCGTTCGTGCTGGTGCTCGTCGGCCTGATGCAACCGGTCGGCGGCTACGTGTTCGCCCTCGACGGCATCCTGATCGGGGCCGGCGATCTCCGCTACCTGGGCCGATCGATGGCCCTCGTGGCGGCGATCTACGGGCTGATCGCCGGTGTCCTGATCCGGCTCGAGGCCGGACTGGGGTGGCTGTGGGCCAGCCTCATCCTGTTCATGGGCCTGCGGGCGCTCGTGCTGTGGTGGCGATGGCGGAGCGACCGCTGGGTCATCCTCGGGACCTGACCCGGAGCGCAGACCGGAGGGCTGGGCCGGCCGACTACTCCGACGCCTTGCGGTTGAGCAGCTCGTTGACCAGGCGACCGTCGGCCTGACCTCGGGTCGCCTTCATGACCTGGCCGACGAAGACGCCCTGCAGCTTCTTGCGATCACCGGCGTCGCCGTCGACGAACCGGGCCCACTCATCCGGATGCTCCGCGATGATGCCGTCCAGCAGCGACTCCAGTTCGCCGGTGTCCATCGCCTCGAAGCCCCGCTCGGCGGCGATGTCTGCCGGAGCCCGGCCGCTCTCGACCATGTCTGCCAGCACCTGCTTGGCCTGGGTGGCGGTGAGGGCGCCGCCGGTCTCCATCGTGACCAGCTCGGCGAAGGAGGCCGGGTCCAGGTCGGCGGCGCCGTCGACGGCCAGGTTGTTCGCCACGTGGGTCAGCACCCGCTCGGCGTCCGCACCGGCCTCGATGGCGGCCAGGGCCAGGTGGTCGAGCTCTCGCTCGACCGCGATCGCGGCACCGTCCATCTCGGCCCCGGCAGCGACCAGAGCATGGCGGCGATCGCGGGGCAGTGCCGGCAGCGACGCCCGGATCTCCTCGATCCAGGCCGGGGACGGATCGATCGGGACCAGGTCGGGGTCGGCGAAGTACCGGTAGTCCTCGGCCTCCTCCTTCGACCGGCCGGCCCGGGTTCGGCCGTCCTCTTCGTCCCAGTGGCGGGTCTCCTGACGGGGCGCCTCCCCGGCGTCGTAGAGCGCGATATGGCGCTTGGCTTCATAGATGACGGCCCGGCCGAGGGACCGGAGCGAGTTGACGTTCTTGATCTCGCACCGGGTCCGCAGCTCGTCAGCCCCGAGGGGCCGGACCGAGACGTTTGCGTCGACCCGCAGCGACCCCTCCTCCATCTTCCCGTCGCTGGCCCCGATGGCGACCAGGATCCCCCGCAGCTCTTCGACGTACTCCTTGGCCTGCTCCGGACCCCGGATGTCCGGCCGGCTGACGATCTCGATCAGCGGCACACCGGCCCGGTTGTAGTCGACGAGCGAGTACCCGGCATCGTGGATGCGCCCGGACGCACCGATGTGGGTCGACTTACCGGTGTCCTCCTCCATATGGGCCCGCTCGATGCCGATCCGGGCCCCGGACACCAGATCAAGGTGGCCATCGACATTGATCGGCTGGTCGTACTGGCTGATCTGATAGTCCTTCGGCATGTCCGGATAGAAGTAGTTCTTCCTGGCGAACACGCACCGCTGCACGGTGCAGTTGAGGGCCAGGCCGATCCGGATGGCCAGCTCGACCGCCCGCTGGTTGACCACCGGCAGCGTGCCAGGAAGCCCGAGGCAGACCGGGTGGACGTTGGTGTTCGGCTCCCCACCGAACTCGTTGCGAGCTGGGGAGAACATCTTGGTCTCGGTGGCCAGCTCGGCATGGACCTCGAGTCCGATGACCATCTCCCAACCGTCTGGCAGGAGGTCCGGCTCGTGGCCGGGGGCGAAGGTCTTGGTGTCGGTCATCGGGTCTCCTCGGGTGCGGCCGCCTCCAGCGCCGCCGCGGTGCGGAACATGTCGACCTCGCCGAGCATCGGGGCCAGGATCTGGACGCCGACCGGCAGGCCGTCCGCCCCGGTTCCGAACGGGACGGACATCGCCGGTTGGCCGGTCAGGTTGGACGGGATGGTGCAGACGTCGTTGTAGTACATGGTCAGCGGGTCGGCCTTGGCCCCGAACGGGAACGCAACGCACGGCGAGGACGGGGACAGCAGCACGTCGAAATCCCGGTAGACCTCGTCGAACTCCTGGATCATCACGGTCCGAACCCGCTGGGCCTTGCCGTAGAAGGCGTCGTAGTAGCCGGCGGAGAGGGCGTAGGTTCCGAGCATGATCCGCCGCTTGACCTCGTCCCCGAAGCCGGCGGTCCGGGACGCAGTCATCATCGCCGCGGTGTTCGGCCCGGGCTGGCGGAGCCCGTAGCGAACCCCGTCATATCGGGCCAGGTTCGACGAGGCCTCGGCCGGGGCGATCATGTAGTAGGCCGGCAGTCCGGCGAGGGCGGAGGGGATGGAGACCTCCTCGATCTTGGCCCCGGCGGCGGCCAAGGCGTCCGCCGCCTCGTGGGTCCGATCGACCACCTCGGGTTCGAAGCCGTCCTGGTCCTGGCGGGTCAGCTCCGAGATCAGCCCGACCCGGAGCCCTTCGACGCCCCGATCCAGCGTCGGGGTGATCGGCTCCAGCTCCCGATCGATCGAGGTCGAGTCCTGCGGGTCGAACCCGCCGATCACGTCCAGGGTCACCGCCGCATCGGCCACCGTCCGTGCGAACGGCCCGATCTGGTCGAGCGACGAGGCGAAGGCCACCAGGCCGTAGCGGCTCACTGCGCCGTAGGTCGGCTTGACCCCGACGACACCGCACAGCGCCGCCGGTTGACGGATGGAGCCGCCGGTGTCTGAGCCGAGGGCCAGCGAGGCGAAGCCAGCCGCCACCGCGGCGGCCGAGCCGCCGGACGACCCGCCGGGAACCCGGTCGAGGGCCAACGGGTTGCGGGTCGGCCCGAACGCCGAGTTCTCGGTCGACGAGCCCATGGCGAACTCGTCGAGGTTGGTCTTGCCGACCATGACCGCACCGGCCGCAGCCAGCCGGGTGACCACCGTGGCGTCATACGGTGGCACCCACCCGTCGAGGATCCGCGACGAGCAGGTCGTCGGGACCCCCCGGGTGCACATGTTGTCCTTGAGGGCGATCGGGACCCCGGCCAGCGGACCGGGATCCTGGCCGCCGGCAACCGCTCGATCAATCTCGGCCGCTCGGGCCCGGGCCGCATCGGCGGTGACGGTATTGAAGGCATGGACGTCTGCGTCGGAGGCGTCGATACGGGCCAGGTGCTCATCGAGCACCTCTGCTGCGGTCCGGTCGCCGGAGCGGACCGCAGCGGCGACCTCGACGGCGGTCGGCTGGGGCTCGGCGCTCATGGCGCCTCCCCGAGCGCCGGCGGGACCCGGTAGCGGTCGCCCTCGACCTCGGGCCCGCCGGCCAGCGCCTCCTGGCGCATCGCCTCGGCGTCGGCCGCGGGCTCCGGCTGATCGGCCCGGAAGACGTTGGTCAGACCGAACGGGTGGGCGGTTGGTGGCACGTCCGCCACGTCGAACGCCTCGAGTCGGCCGGCCAGGTCGAGCACGGCGTCGAGCTGGTCGGTGAAGGTGTCGAGCTCCTGGTCTGTCAGCTCGAGCAGGGCCAAGCTTGCGACCTTCTCGACGTCCGCTCTGGTCAGCGGCTCGCGACCCTCGGGCGCGGGCGGTGGATCGGTGGGTTCTGGCACCAGACCAGACTACTGACCCGCTGACCGGTCCCGGGGCGGATTCAGGTGTACCAGCTGGTCTCGTTCTCCGCCGTCTCCCACCACTCGTCCGAGGCCGGTGTCCAGTTCGGATCGGGGTGGATGCAGTCGACCGGGCAGGGGTCCAGGCACTTGTTGCAACCGGAGCACAACTCCGGGACGATGATCACGTCGATGTCGTGATTGAAGATGGCCCCGAACGGCTTGGGGCAGGCCCGAAAGCAGGCATCGCAGTTGATGCAGATGTCCATGTCGATCTTCAGCGGCGGGTTCTTCCACTTCTCTTCCCGCTGCCGAGACTCCATTCGCCGCTCACGGCCCGTCTTGCGCTTCTCCGCATTCGCCGCCGCCGGCTCGGACATGCCAGCCACGCTACCGGATAGCCTCTGACCGTGACCAGCTACCCGTTCCTGTCAGCCGAGTGGGTCGACGCGGCCAGAGCGCTTCGCGACGAATACGCAGACAAGATCCCGGAGGCGCCGCTGTCGGCCCGGGTCAACATCGTGGTGACCGACGTCCCCCACGACGGCGGGACGACGATGGAGGGACACATCGACACCTCGTCCGGCCAAACCGTGATCGAGCGGGGCCACCTGGAGGATCCGGAGCTGACGGTCACCGTGGACTATGCAACGGCCCGGGCCGCGTTCGTGACCCGGGACCAGCAGGAGGTCATGCAGGCGTTCCTGGCCGGCAAGATCCTGGTCGACGGTGATGCGACCAAGTTGCTTGCGCTCCAGTCCGGGCCACCGCCGACCGACATCGACCCGGCGCTGGAGGAGATGTACCACCGGCTCGACGAGCTGACCGCCAAGGACGTCTGACGAAGAAACGCCCGGGCGGCTACCTCAGCGCCAGGACCGGGCCCGTCCTCCAACTGGAGAGTCCGTCGGCGCCGCCCCGCACTTGGCTCGACGACGCGATCCCTAGCTTCGTCGCGACGACGGCCAAGCAGCGGAACGGTCACCTTTGATTCTACAAGCAGGCGGGCATTTGATTCAATGACGGTCCCGCAACTGTTGGTAAATTACGTCATAAACCAACACAAAGGTATGGGGACATTACTGCGGAACCGTGTCCCAAATAGACCGACGGCAGATCTCAGCCCCGGAACCGGTTGGGACCGGCGGCGACGATTCGGGCCAGCCAGGGGGTCGCCGCCGCCTCTCGGGCCTCGGTCAGGAGACCCGGTGTCGCGTCGTCATCGGGGCCGAGCGCGTGGGCGAGGTTGAGGCGCCCGAGCACCTGCCAGAGGGCCAGACCGTTGGCATCGGCGATGTCGATGGCCACCCGGAACAGGTCGAACCGCTCCGAGCGATCGGTGACCAGGCGGGCCGAAATCCCCTCGACCGGTCCGAGGTTGGCCGCGGCCGAGGCCAGCAACAGGAACTCCCCGTGCCGATCGGCCAACCGCTCCGTGGCCCAGCGGATCAGATCGAGCGAGCCATTGGCCGCGATCACGTCGGCCACCATCCCGATCACGGCGGTGTCGAACGCCGAGGACTCTGCCTGGCGACCGACGATCTCCACCAGCTCCGATGCCTGCTGCAGCGCCCGGTCGTCTCCGGTGTCGATGCCGTGGGCGTGGAACGAGGCGGCGGACGCCGCAGCGAAGATGATGTTGCCGGTGATGTCAGAGGGACCCCGGGGGTTCATCAGTTCATGGAACTCGCCATGGGTCCCCTCATGGAACTTCCAGACGAAGTGCTGGGTCTCGAACGTCCCGCCTGCGATCCGGAGACCGGCCCGGAGGCCGAGTCGGTAGGCCTCACCGGCGATCGACATCGCGGTGTCCCGCTCGCCCTGGTCGGTCAACGCCGTGGCCTGGTACATCTTGGCGAACCACGACAGCTGGGTGAACCCGTTGTCCCTGGTCATGGCCACGTGGTCGACGATGTCCCGATAGGCCGACCGTGACTGGCCGGCCCGAATCGTGTTGATGATCGTGGCCTGGTTCACCGCAGCGATCAGTTGCCGCGACCGGAGCCGGTCGAACCACGCATGCTGCCGGGGATTGGTCGAGGTCGAACCGAGCCCGCCGGGCAGCTGGGCCGCAAGCCAGCTCCGTGCCAGGTCGTCGGGCGTCTCCGCCTCGGCATAGGCCTCGTCTGCCAGCTTCTGGGCCTCCTCGATCCGGCCGGCGAACAGCAGCTGGCGTGACAGCTGGACCTTGAGGTGGATGCGGTCCGGCGGCTCGAGGTGGGCCGGCTCGATCATCCGGAGCGCGGCCACCCGGTCGAGGTCGCCCTCAAGAGCCTCGGTGTCCGGCAACCCGCTGGTGGCCGCCGCCACCGCGGTCCGCAGGTCCCCCTGGTCGATGGCGGACCTGGTCACCAGGGCCCGCTTGGCCGTGGCCCGGACCCCTCCCCGCTCCAGCGCCTCCAGGCTCAGGACCTCGTCCTCCAGCGTGACCGTCTGGGCGGAGAGGGCCGCCGCCTGCTCAATGTTGCGGGATGCGCTCGGGAAGTCGCCCTCGGCGAATCGGATCCGAGCCGAAGAGACCAGGGCCGCTGCGGCATCGGCCGGGGCGGTGACCGGAACCGACCGGGAACCGTGCCAAGCCTGGCGGTGCGGGTCGTTGAACAGGGTGAAGGCCCGGGCGTGGAGCTCCGACTGCCGTTGCGGTGACAGCGTCCGACTCAGCGCCTCCGCGGCCAGGACGTGGAGGAACCGGTACTCATCAGGCATCGGCAGTTCCAGCAGCAGGCCCTGGTCGACCAGGACGCCGACGTGTCGACCGGCTTCGACCTCGGCCATGTCGACCAGCCGGCACAGGTCGGTCACGTTGAACCGGATCCCGAGCAGCGCCGCCACCGCCCCGCAGTCCCGGACCTCGTCCTCGAGTGCGTTGACCACCGCCGAGTAGCCGGTCCCGTCGACCTCGTCGGTTGCGATCTCCAGGGTGTCGGGGTCGACCCGCTGCAGCAGCCAGTCCGCCACCTCCGGGATGCCGGAGGACAGCTCGAGCAACCCCTCGGCCAGCTGCGAGGCCCGGACCCGGGACGCCTCCGGCAGCCGGGCCCCGATCAGCTCGACCATGGCGTCGCGGTCGAGGGCCCGGACCCGGACGTCCATCAGGCCGGCCCGACCGAGATCGTCGATCCAGCCCGGCCACGCCGACGAGCGATCGCTGCCCCGGCCGGCGGCGATCAGATAGACCTCGATATCGAGCGAGGCTCGACACAGGCTCAACAGCAGGGCCCGGGACTGCTCGTCGAACCACTGCACGTCGTCGACGACCAGGCACAGCGGGCGACCGGCGTAGGCCCGCTCGAAATACTCGATCATCTCGGTCCGGGATCGGCTGTGGATCTCCGGTTGATTGAGGCGATCCAGGTGGGGCTTGACCACGTCCCGGAGCCCCCGGAACGAGTCGAGGAATGGCTGCAGTGACCCGAACGTGTGCTGGTCGGCGACCACGTAGGCGGTGTGGAACCCGGACTCCTCCAATCGGCGGGCCACCTCGGCGGCCAACCGTGTCTTGCCGATGCCGGGGTTGCCGTGGAGGATCAGACCCGGACCCCGCCGGTCGGCCAACCCGTCGAGCAGCTCGGCCATGAGGCGATCACGACCGGCCATCGGACGTTGGGCCAACCGCTCGATCACCGCCGATCGCAACGGTGGGGTGGAGACCGGCACCGTGCCGGTGCGGGTGACCGCCGCCGCCCCCTGATCGAGCTCGTCCCGAGCAGCGGCCAGCTCTTCGGACAGTGGCACCCCGATGTCGGACAGCTCGGCCTCGGCGTCTGCGATCAGCTTCCTGGCCCCGTCTCGATGGTCGCTGACCAGGTGGAGTCGGACCGCAGCGAAGATGAACGACTGGTTGAACGGATCGTCCTCGCACAGCCGTCTGACCGCGGCCAGGACCTGGTTCGGCAGGGCATCGCCCTCGGCCTCCCAACGGGCAACCACGTCCTGGCGGGCGGCAACCACCTGCTCGGTCACCGACCGGAGAAGCGGGGGGAGCTCACACCCGGGGAACGGGGTCCCGACCAACAGTGCCGGCTCGTCGGCCCGAGTCGGATCCCCGGCCCAGTCGAGTAGCCGCCACAGGTCGACCGCCTCCCGGTCAAGTTCCAGACGACGGACCGGGCTCCGCTCCGAGATCAACTTGGCGCCGTCCGGGTGGAGGGTCGCGAACTTGGCATTGAGTCGGGAGATGCTGTTGCGGAGCGATGCGGACCAGGTGGCAGGCAGCCGATCGACCCACAGACCATCGGCCAACCGCTCCGTGTCGAGACCGTCGGGACCGGCCGCCGCCAGGAGGGCCACCAGGTTCCGCTCCACCGGAGACAGCTTCGGGACGGTGCCGCCGACGGAGATCGACAGCAGATCGAGGACGCGAACCTCCACCTCAGTCCCTAGCGCAACCATCGGGCCAGCTTCGCGTGACGAAAAACCCGGAGCAACCCCCGGGAGGGCGCCCCGGTTGCGTTGTCGATACGCCCCGTCCTTGAATGTAGGCGCATGGCCGACGCAACGCTGACGGAACGGGCGATCGAGGGACTCCCGACCATCGGGATCGATGACCTGGCGGAGGGCGACGTCCTCCTGTTCTCCGACGGCGGGACGTTCCAGCAGCTCCTCTGGGTCGTCGACGATCCGTGGATGCACTCCGGATTGGTGATCCGTCGAGGCGGGGAGCTGTGCACCGCCGAGGCCGGCACCGGTCCCGAGATCTTCCACCGGCCGGTCGAGAAGTCGCTTGCCACCTACCAACACCTGGCGGTGGCCAGACCGACCGGCCTGGCACCGTCATGCGTGGCGGCCGCAGTCCACTGGGCCGCCGATCACCTCGGGGCCGAGCAGCACTACGCCTGGGACGACTTCATCCTGGCCGGGCTGCTGCTGACCACCAGGCGGGCGCTCCCACCCCGGATGCTCGGCAAGCTCGGCGAGGTGCTGGAGGAGATGGCCGAGCTGGCAAACGACGACCCGAAGGCGACCGTCCAGTCCATGACCTGCTCCGCCTTCGTCCATCAGGCGTTCAACCAGGGGAACGGGTGCCGGTTGGCCGTGTCCTTCACCGACCCGACGACGGGGGCCAAACCGGCGAACCCCGGCCTGGCCCCGGCCGCGGTTGGCGACGAAGACGACCGGCCGCCGTCACTGGAGGTCTTCCTGACCATGCCGGAGGACGCCCAGGCTGCGGTACTTGCCGACTGGAGCCTGCTCGACCTGGTCGATGCCGGCGGGCCGGATCCCGGCCCGGATGGATGGGGGGTGCCACCGATCCCCGGAATGGGCGATCCCGGCCTCGCCGCCCCCGGTCTGGAGACCCGGGCGATGCACGGCTCTCGGGTCTCGGCCAGACAGCTGGCGAGCGCCTTGCGGACGGTTGCCGAGCTGACCGCTCGCTACATCGCGAGCGATCCGGTGATCGATGGCAGCCCCGTCGAGGGCCGCTGGGTCAGCCCGTCCGACCTGTGGCGGTGTGACGAGTTCGGTTACCGGGCCGTCCTCCGGGCCGACTGAGCGGAGGAGAGATGACGATGCGAGCCGCCCTGCTGATCGGCATCGACCACTACCACCAGGCCGCAGCCCGGCCGCTGACCGGATCGGTGACCGACGCCCAGGAGATGAAACGCCTGCTCCAGACCCACGGTGACGGCGAGCCGAACTTCGATTGCCGGTTGCTGGTCTCCGGCCACGATCGGCCGGCCGTGAGCGCCCAGGCCATCCGGGAGGAGCTGCACCAGACCCTCGCCGGGGAGGCGGACGTGGTGTGGATCCACTTCTCCGGCCATGGCGGGATCGAGGGCGGCGGCGGGGACCCCGGCCAGCACGGCGTGCTGTTGGCCCAGGACGGCCACCCGGTCCGGATGGGCGCCGTGCTCGATCTGATCCGGGCTTCACCGGCCCGGTGGAAGATCCTGACCCTCGACTGTTGCCCGGATGGACGGGTCGGGATCGAGGCCCACCTGGGGGCCGAAGGCTGCGGGGCCCCGGACCGGTGCGCGGTACTGGCCGCATCCCGGGACCGGGACGGGGCGTCCAGCGCCGACGGCGGGCGGTTCACCGGTCTCCTCCTCGACGGGCTGGGGGGCGGGGCGGCTGACGTGCTCGGGACCGTGACCGCGGCCGGCCTCTACGCCTCGCTCGACGAGGCGTTCCCATTCGCCGACGGCCGACCGGTCCTGAAGGCCGGCCTGACCGGCCCGGTGGAACTCAGACGCTGCAAGCCGGATGTCGAGCGCGCGGTGCTTCGCCAGCTCCCGACATGGTTTCCAGGCCGGACCGATGTTCTGCCGCTCGATCGCCGCTACGAACCGACCGAGCCGACCTACGACCCGACCCTGGGACCGGTCGTCGCCGGGCTCCAGGCCTGCGCCCGGGCACGCCTGGTGGAGCCGGTGGATGCCGAGCACCTCTACGTTGCGGCCATGAGTGGGACCGGGTGCCGCCTCACGGCCAAGGGCCGCCGCTACTGGCGCCTGGCGGCCGACGGTCAGCTGTAGGGACCGAGTCCTGTCGTTCAGCCGCCGTTGGCGATCGGCGGTCGAGCGGCGGTCGGCGCCGAGGTCAGTTCGACGAGATCAGCTCGATCTCGGCCCCCTGGCGGACCGACTCACCGGCCACCGGCCTGGTGGCGATGACGGCGGACCCGATCGTACCGTTGATGACCACCTCGAATCCCTGGGCCCGGAGCTCGTCGATGACCTCCGAGACCGGCCGGCCGACGACGTCCGGCACGGTGACGAACGGCAGTCCGAGGGACACGGTGGCGGTCACCGTCCCACCTCGGGCCAGCTCGGCCCCGGCGGCGGGATCGGAGCTGATGATCGTGCCCTCGGGAACGCTCTGGGAGAAGGCCTCGGTCACCGCGAGCACGAGGTCGCGCTCCTCGACCGCATCCCGGGCCACCTCGACGGTCAGCCCCTCGACCGAGGGAACCTGCCGGGGTGCCGGCCCGTCACTGAACACCAGATCGATGGCGGTCCCGGTGACGAACTCGGTACCGGGCTGGGCCGGGGCACCGGCGATCGTGGCCGCCAGCACCGTGCCGACCGGTTCGGTCTCACTGAACTCCCTGGTGACCGTCCCGATCGACAGACCGGCCTCGACGATGGCGGTCTGGACCTCGCCATCGGCCCCACCGACCAGCGGCGGCACGGTCCTCGGCAGCGGCCCGAGGGACCACACCACCGAGATCGTGGCCCCTGGCCCGAGGGCCGACCCGGGGGCCGGCGCCTGCGACAGCAACTCGCCGACCTCGGTCCCGTCCTGGTACTCCTCGGACGAGGCGACCGCCCAGCGGAACGGGGCGACCTCGCTCGCCACCTGATCCGGCGTGGCCCCGGTGAAGTCCGGGACCTCGTAGCTCGGTAGGCCGAGCGTGACCGTCTCGACCGGGCCGGGCCTGGACTCCGAAAGGAACCAACCGGCACCGAGGGCCAGGGCGGCCAACACCCCGAACACGGCCAGCCCGGCCAGCCAGCGACGTCTGCGACGGGGCGTCGGTTCGCCGGTCTGGGTGATGTAGCCCTGAGCGGTCTCGTCGTTGAGCCCGACCATGTCGTCGATCGGCTCCGGCGGGATGGCCAGATCGGGCCCTTCGTCGGCCTCGATGATCAGATCCCCGTTGTCACTGATGTGGACGTTCGGCCGATGACGAAGCCGCGGACCGTCCTCGTGCTCGGTCAGGTCGATCAGGGTCAGCGGGTCCGGATCCGGCAGACCCCGGCACACCTCGAGCAGCTCGTCCCGCAACTCGGCCGCGGTCGCCCGGCGGGCCGGATCGGCCTGCCCGGCCCAGGCCAGCGGCTCCGCCAGTGGGCCGAACCACTCCTCGACCGGGAGGTCGACCTGCTGGCGATGGACCATCGTCCCGATGGCGTTCTCCCTGACCAGGGGGACCTCACCGGTCAGCGCCTCGATCAGGCAGACCGCCAACGAGTAGACGTCGACCAGCCCGTTGATCGCCCCCGGAGTCGCCTGCTCGGGGGCCGCGTAGCGGGCGGTCCCGATCAGCACGCCCTCCGGTTCGGTCCACGCCGCCCGAGCCACCGCCCGGGCGATGCCGAAGTCACCGATGTAGATCCGGCCGTCCACCCCGAACAGGAGGTTGGCCGGCTTGATGTCGCGGTGAACCAGGCCCTGGGCGTGGGCGTACGCAAGTCCCTTCGCCGCCTGGAGCCCGATGAAGGCGGCCTGGGCATGGTCGATCGTCCCCTCGGCATCGAGGACGTGGCGGAGCGTGCCGCCGCTCAGCAGCTCGGTCACGATGTAGGCCCCACCATCCCGGCCGTCCGGATCCGCGCTCCAGTCGAACACGGTGAGGATGTTTGGGTGGCTGAGCTGGGCCGCCAGATGGGCCTCCGACCGGAACAGGCGGGAGAACCGGGCGTCTTCGGTCAGGTCTGGCCGAATCTGCTTGATGGCCACGTCCCGACCCAGTCGGAGGTCCCGGGCCCGGAAGACGTCTGCCGACGCGCCGGTCCCGATCCGGGCGATCAAATCATCACCGATCATTCTGCCAAGGGTGTGGCCGCTGCCACTACGCTCGAAGCCATGTCGGGAGCCGACCTCGACCAC
>JBCCFN010000031.1:0-25775 GCA_039029715.1 Actinomycetota bacterium
CTGCTGGAACTGATCCACCAGGTGGCCGAGGACACGAGCTTCCCCGCTGGGCCGGGGACGCTTCGCCGTTACCTCGGTCAACCGCTCGTGCTCCCGACCCCAGCGTCGTTCGCGTCGGTCCTGACATCGGCCGATGCAGACCGGGCACGGCGGGAGTACGTGGACACGTTCCGGCAGAAGTGGCGGGAGCGGCTGGAGGAACGGTTCGACCAATTCACCAGGCTCCAGGGTGCCATCGCCGAGCTCGGCCGGTTCAGGGCGGTCGACTTTCTGACCACGCCGTCGAAGGATGCGAAGGCGGTGGCGGCGCCAAAGGGCCTGTCGAAGGCCGAGCTTGGCGCACGGGGGCTCGACTACAGCAGGGTGCTGTCTCAGGGGGTCGTTGCCCAACTGCAGGCGGGGGCCCAGGTGGCGCCGGACGGCGCGCAGCTCGCCCGACCGCAGGCCGGTCCGGCATCAATGTTCGAGGCGGTCGGCAACGCCACCCCGGCCGCCCAGGCCGCGAAACCGGCGTTCACACCTGCCGCGCTGACTCAGGTCGGGTTCTTCGCAACCCCGAAAGCAATCCGGGAACTCTCGGACTCGACCGCCAAGGTCTTGGGTGAGGCCGGTATCAGCCTCGACACCGTCCCGGTCGACGAAGCATGTGCCGAGCTCTGTGCTCGATCGGCCGAGCTGGCGGACCAGCTCGATGCGATCACCGCCGAGGCGACCCAGGTGACCTATCGGCGGATGGGGAACGCAGTGATCGCCGTGGCCCAGACCAGTCACTCGGGTTGGTCCACCTACCAGAGCGGCCTCGACTTCGATGCGCTGACCGAGCTGGTCCTCCCAGACGGGAGCGTGCCGACGACCCGAGGGGACGCCGCGCCGTCCGGGGTGGCAGACCTCCTCGTGGTCAAGCAGCAGCTCACCGGCTACGAGGGGGCGGATGTCGCCCACATCGAGAACGTGCTTCGGGGTGAGAGCTCGGTCCGAGAGCACGTACGGCGTCGGGTCACCGAGGAGTTCACGTTCACCGAGACCGAGACGACGGTCAGCGAGGAGCGGGAGCTCGAGTCGACCTCGCGGTTCGAGATGCTGCGGGAGGTGTCCGAGACGGTCAGGGAGGACGCGTCGCTGACCGCAGGGCTTTCGGTCTCCGGCAAGTACGGCCCGGTGGTCGAGTTCACCGCATCGGCCGAGGGGTCGCTGTCCAGGTCCAAGGAGGCGGCGACCAAGACCGCATCGTCGTTCTCCCAAGACGTCACCGAGCGGGCGGTGAACAAGGTCACCGAGCGGAACCTGGAGCGGGCATCCCTGCGGGTGACGAACGAGGTGACCGAGACCAACACCCACTCGCTCGACAACTCGACCGGTGCCGGGCATGTGTCCGGCGTGTATCAGTGGGTGACCAAGGTCTACGAGGCCCAGATGTTCAACTACGGACTCCGGACGATGTTCGACTTCATGGTGCCCGAGCCGGCCGCCGCCCTGATCCACGCCCTGGCCGAGACACCACCGACCGTCGACGTGGTCAAGCCGGAGGAGTTCACACTCACCCCGAGCCAGGTCAACGAGTACAACTACGGCACCTGGGTCAAGAAGTACCGGGCCACGGACGTGGTGCCGCCGCCGGACCTCTACACGACGGTTTCGCTCGACTATTCTGCCGGCGGCGGTGACCGGGAGGCCGACTACAACCACTCGTCCCAGGTCGGCATACCAGCGGGCTACAAGGCCGTGCACGGCACCGTCGGTCTGACCGTCAACACCTGGGATCCGAACACCTGGAGCGTCGACGTCGTTCTCGGCCGGCGGTCGGACAAGATGAACTCCGGCAGCCCGTCAGTCTGGCAGACATCGCTGTCAGACGAGCGGGGAACGGTTCCGCTTGCGCTCAACACCTTCGACGTCTCAGACGTTGCGGTTGCGGTCGAGGTCAAGTGCCAACGGACCGACCACGCCATGCAGGAGTGGCGAGCCGACACCCACGCAAAGCTGACCACCGCCCACCAGGCCCGGTTGGCCGAGTACGAGGAGGCGGTGGCAGCGCTGGAGATCGCCACCGGAGTCGAGATCGAGGGCCGACATCCGGAAATCAATCTTCAGCTCATGCGGGACGAGCTGAAGAAGCGCTGCGTCAGCATCGTCACCGATCAACACTTCGACCTGTTCGGCGCCATCGTCGAAGGGGCCGGAAGCGAGTTCCCCCACGTCGACATCGACGAGGCTGCAGCCGAGGGCGCCTACGTTCGGTTCTTCGAGCAGGCCTTCGAGTGGGAGCACATGACGTGGGTGACCTACCCCTACTTCTGGGGCCGGCGAAGCCAGTGGGCGGCCAAGATCGGCTTCGAGGACACCGACCCGCTGTTCAACCAGTTCCTCAAGGCCGGCTTCGCCCGGGTCTCGGTGCCGATCCGACCGGGCTTCGAAGGGGCGATCGATCACTTCCTCGCCTTCGGTGAGCTGTGGGAGGGCGGCCCACTGCCGACGGTGTCGTCTGAGCTGTTCCTCCCGATTGCGGCCGAGATCGCCGAGCAGCTCGACCGGCCGGGCGAGGAGATTCCGGAGGGGGAGCCCTGGGCGGTCCGGGTGCCGACGACCTTGGTCAAGCTCCGGGACGATGACCAGCTGCCGACCTGGTACCGGGACGAAGACGGCCAGTGGGTCGAGGGACCGCCGCCCGCCAACGGGTGATCGCCCATGCGTCGCCCCGTCGACAATGTGGTGACCTGGAAGGCCAGGACCGTTCCCGGTGATCGGGTCATCCCGAAGCACCTCAAGCTGGCGATTCTGTCCCGAGGCCGGATCACCGTGCCGACCCGGACCGTCCAGCCGATCCTCGACGAGGCGGGTCGACGGGGGGTCAGCTGGCCCAGCCTGTTGCGGACGCCGCTTGATCAGATCTATGCGGACGTCCACCTCGTGGTCGAGTTGTTCCAGATCCAGCGGGCGGGGATGACCACCGATCAGATCGACGAGACGATCGCCGCCTACCTGGTCGGCCGCAAGGCCCAGACCTACCCTCAGTGCGCATTCCTGGAGTGGACCCGCCAGGTCATCCATTCCATTGGGGATCGGCGGGCGATGGAGGCGATGCTCGAGCTCGACCTGACCAAGCTGTTCACCAGACCAAGGGTGCAGGTCGGGCGGGGTGGTGGTCCGCCTCGCCATGTCCTGGTCGCCTACGTGTGCGTGCCGTTCGGCGTGACGAGGTTCCTTGCCGCAGATCCGACGCTGACCGCACCGCTGTTGCCATCGCCCCAGCTCGCTCTTCCCACCCCGCTCGACCGACTGCCCACCATGCCACCGCTCGAAGCCAGGACCGACGCCAGGGACGAGCTGAACCTCCGAACTGCGCCCTCGACGACGGCGACCAGCCTTGGGGTGCTCGCTGGGCACGAGGCGGCGGTCCGCATACTCGACAAACACCTCGGAGTCGACGGCTCCGGCGACCCGCTGCTGTGGTATCAGATCGAGACGACGGAGCCCCTGTCGGTCACCGTGAAGCCGGTGTCCGATGGGCCGTCGCCCCGGACCCTGCTGCCGGCCGGCACCCGGATGTGGACGGCCAGAGGTGCGATCAAGATCGCAGCTGCGCCATGGGAGTTGTTCCGGCGCGATCTCCGATCTTGGGAGGCGACGCTTCCGTTCCTGACCCCGATCGGCGAGCGGATCACGCCGCTTCGCCAGCAGAGCCACGCCCGTGACCTCATCTTCGATGAGGTGATCGGCACCAGACCGGGGTCGGTCTACGTCGAAGACCACACCGACGTCACCGGTCGGTGGACCATGTTCCTCAACTACGAGGCGGTGATCGCCCCGGACGGTCGCTGGGTCGACCTGCAGCACCTGTTGGTCGGCCTCGACGTGCTGGCCAGGGACGAGCGGCCCGTCACCGTGTCCCGACTCGGTGTCTCGTTCGACGTCGGGACGAACTGGTCCGCCGCCACCTGGGCCGGGGACCTCGGCTCTGCGGTCGCCGACAGCCAGACCGAGGGCACGGGGGCGTGGGCTTCGTACGCCAAGCCCCGGACTCGTGCCGATCGAATGAACTTCTTCCTCCGTACGAACTCGCCTGACTTCGACCTGCTCGGCGACCTCGACCCGTGGGGGATTCTGCCGATCCTCGACGAACGCCAGGACGTCCAGAGCCTGGATGATCTGCTGGCGCTCTACTACGAGGACCTGGTCCAGCCGGTCTTCGATATCGAGGCCAGACCCTCGAACGCCTGCCTGTTCACCGCTCGCCCCGTCGTCCGCCGGCGGGCGACTTCGATCTCCCGATTCCTCCAGCATCATGGGTTCGCCTTTCCGGACGGCGCCGGGGATGATCCGACGACCGGTGTGCTCCCGCCGTTCCAGGACCAGGTCAGCGTCCTGCGCTCCCAGGGTGCGGCGCGGGGAACCAGGCGGAGAATTCACCAGTTCGCCGAGGTGTGGCGGGCCTACCGCGGGCCGGTCACCTACGCGCTCGGTCGGACCGACGCCGCCCTGCTCCGGGTCGACGAGGATCAGGCCAACGAGTACTTCCTCGACTGGCTGGCAATCGAGGCCATGAGCCACTGCGTCGATACCGAGCAGGTACCGGTCGGACTACGGTGAGGGTGCAGCCGGCGCCGAGCAGCCGCAGACCCCGCCAGCCACCGAGGGAGTGGACATCGATGAAGGCGACCCCGATCGATCTACCGGAAGCGTTCGCCAACCTGCCGCCCGTCGCTGCCGGCACACCTCCGGTCGTCCCTGACGAGGTGGAGAACGCGTTCGCAATGCTCAGTGAATTCGGCAACGGGGGAGTGTTCGCCACGAGCTTCTCCGGCAAGACCCCGTGGGAGCGGCATCGCGGGGACGAGCTGGTGCTCGTCATCGAGGGGCAGGGGGAGTTGATCCTGTTGATCGACGACGAGGAGGAGCGAAGGGAGCTGTCCAAGGGGCAGCTCATCATCGTCCCGGAGAAGACCTGGCACCGGTTCGAGACGACGGGGCTCCAGGTGCTCGGCGTGACGCCGCAACCGACGGAGACCTCAGCGGAGCGGCGCCCGCAGACGTGACCTCCGGTCAGACCGCGCCGTAGGCCAGCATGGCGTCTGCGACCTTGACGAAGCCGGCGATGTTGGCCCCCTTGACGTAGTCGACGTAGCCGTTCTGACCCCGACCGTTGGCAACGCACTGCTCGTGGATGCTGGCCATGATGTCGCCGAGTCGGTCGTCGACCTCTTCCCTGCTCCACGAGATGCGGAGGGCGTTCTGGCTCTGCTCGAGGCCCGACACGGCAACGCCGCCGGCGTTGGCCGCTTTGGCCGGGCCGAACAGGACCTTGGCGTCGAGGAAGGCATGGACGCCCTCCAGCTCGGTCGGCATGTTCGCACCCTCGACCACGGCCCGCACCCCGTTGGCGACCAAGGTCCTGGCATCGTCGACCGAGAGCTCGTTCTGGGTGGCGCACGGCACGGCCAGATCGCACGGGACACCCCACGGCCGCTGACCCTCGTGGAAGGTGCCACCGAAGCGCTCGACGTACTCGGAGATCCGGCCTCGACGGACCTCCTTCAGCTCCTTGACCCACTCGAGCTTCTCGCCCCCGATGCCGTCCGGGTCATGGACGAAGCCGCCGGAGTCGGACAACGTCAGGACGGTGGCCCCGAGCTGATCGAGTTTCTCGGCCGCATACAGGGCCACGTTGCCGGATCCCGATACCACCGCCCGCTTGCCTGCAACCTGGTCGCCAGCATGAGCGAGCATGTGTTGGAGGAAGTAGATGGCGCCGTACCCGGTCGCCTCGGTCCGGACGAGGCTGCCGCCGAAGGCCAGCCCCTTCCCGGTCAGGATCCCGGTGAAGCGATTCTCCAGCCGCTTGTACTGACCAAACAGGTAGCTGATCTCCCGGGCCCCGACGCCGATGTCACCGGCTGGGACGTCCACGTCGTCGCCGATGTGGCGGTGCAGTTCGGTCATCAGCGACTGGCAGAACCGCATCACCTCGCTGTCGCTCTTGCCCTTGGGGTTGAAGTTCGAGCCACCCTTGGCCCCGCCCATCGGGAGGGTGGTGAGGCTGTTCTTCAGGATCTGCTCGAAGCCGAGGAACTTGAGGACGCTGAGGTTGACGGACGGATGGAACCGCAGCCCACCCTTGTACGGCCCGATCGAGTTGTTGAACTGCACCCGCCAGGCCCGGTTGGCCCGGATGTTTCCCTCGTCGTCCTCCCAGGTCACACGGAAGATGATGACCCGGTCCGGCTCGGTCAGCCGCTCCAGGATCTGGGCCTTGTCGTAGTCCGGCCGCTCGATGATGATCGGCATGAGCGTCTCGGCCACCTCTCGGACCGCCTGGTGGAACTCCGGCTCGCCGGGGTTGCGCTTCTCGAGGCCGGCCATGAAACGGTCGAGCCGTTGCCTGGACTCCGCCGTCGGGTTGCGGTCGCCGGCCATGGCATTGCTGGTGTTGGCATTCACGGTCAGAGGCCTCCGGGTGGACGTGGTAGCGGCAGGATGGCGCCTCCTGCGATGACTGCCGGATCGATCACACCGAAAACCTACCCTCGTGGCGAACGCCGGGACACTGCGCTGGCATCAGTCGAACAGACAGATCGCCCGGATCTCGACGCTCTGCCTGGCCGGTGCGTCCGGGCCGGCAACCGGGTCGCAAAAGGCACTGTGTGGCGTCCAGAACGGCTGTCCTCGATCGGCTCGGTCGCTGTCGAACGCTCGGAACATCACGACCTCGTGTCGTTCCATCGCCGGAAACGTGAGCCATCGCCTGGCCCTACCGTCCGTCGGTGGATCGAGCAGGAACGAGTGGAAGTTGGTCGGAACGCCGCCGTACCGCTCGACCAGGAACGGCGTGAGCTCGTTCCGGGTCACCGTGGTGGCATCGCAGAGTGCCAGGGGTCGGTCTGGGCGGACCGGCCCGATGTTCCGCCAGAACTGCAGGGTCAGGATCCGGTCTGCGGTTGCCAGGTCGCCCGGTGTGATCCCGGCGGCCTCCATCGACGGTGCGAGGATGTCGAGGTAGGGGTGGCCGGGATCGGCCAGCATCGATCGGTAGTCCTCGGTGTAGTCCGAGTGGGCGGCCTCGATCGGTCCGAGGTCACCGTGTCTGGAGGCGGCGGCCGGGCTGCGAACGATCGCCGGGTAGAACAGGACGGCGGTGCATCCGACCTCGGCAGTGACGATGTCGACGATCTCCGGCTGGTGCGTGGCCGCGATCTCGGCCGGGTCGTCCCACCGCTCGACCGCAGACGGCATCGACCGGAGCTCGAACCCGTGCGCCGCCCACGACAATGCTTCCGCTCGGCCATCGCCGATGGTCGTCAGGACCGGGACCAGCGCCCCACCATCGACGTGGTTGATCGGCGCCTCGCAGTAGATGGACACCTGGGGCCTCCTCGATCGGTGGCGTCCCGGGAATCCTTGTCGGTCAGAGCGGCATGCACCAGCTGGGCCTGCAACGGTCGGTCACCGATCGTCGCCAGTGGTGTGCCCACGCCACAGCCAGGTGAGCGAGACGACACCGGGAATGAGGAACAGCGCAGCGCTCTGGGCCAGGCCGACCGCGATGTTGTCGAACTGCTCGGTCCGGATGCCGGCGACGACGTCCAGGACGTCCATTGTCAACCGGGCCGCCAGCGCCGTTGCTGCCGCCGCGGTGCTGTCGATGACGAACACCCCGACGATGAGGGCGACGGCGATACCCAGATAGCGGGCCCCGGAGTTGGCCAGGACGAACTGGTCACCCGTCCCGTCGACCGTGATGTCGATCCCGAAGGCGGTGAAGATGCCCTCGCCATCGAGGAAGGTCCAGGCGCCGTTGACCATCGACCAGAGGGTCAGGTAACCCGGCAGCAGGTACCACCACCGTGAGGTGCGGACCGGGCCGGAGAGGTCGAGGAGGTTGAACATGGCGGGCCCTAGCCGCCGATCCGGCGGAGGGGGATCTGCAGCTGATGCGGCCGCCGATCGGCCTGGTCGAACGGGGTGCCGTCGACGTGCTTGGCCCCCATGAACAGCAGGCCGC
Source organism: Actinomycetota bacterium (assembly GCA_039029715.1). Classification (GTDB taxonomy): domain Bacteria; phylum Actinomycetota; class Acidimicrobiia; order Acidimicrobiales; family SZUA-35; genus JAHELU01. The sequence goes on from JBCCFN010000031.1 coordinate 7,997, forward strand.
TGTGGAAGTAGATGAGGTCGTAGTCGGTCACGACCTGCCCCTCGGCCAGGTCGAACATCGGGAACGCCCGTCCCAGGATGTCGTTCTGCTCGCCGACCGCGAACGGGGTCATGCCCTCGACCAGGCCGGCGTTGAGCATCTCGGCCGCCTGCTCGTGGTGGGGCGTGACCCCGAAGCCGGCGTCGAGGACGTAGTCGATGGCGAAGGCGCCATCCGCGATCGGATGGGCCTCACCCCACACCAGGCGACCCCTGAACTCGAAGTCCATCAGGTGGGCGTGGCCGTAGTCGTCGGCGTACATGCTGATCACGCCGGTGAAGTTGTCCTCGGAGTGATAGGTGAAACGGCGCCGCAGTCTGGTCGGCTCGACCACGCCGCTCCCGGTTCGGTCCTCGGTCGGTCGTAGCTCGACGCTGAGGCTGGTCCACTCGCCGATGGCGAAGGCCTTCACGGCCTCCAGGGTGCGAGGGTCTGCGGTGGTCGACGTGGTCATGGCGTGCTCCTGTGCTCCGGTCCGATGGGCGCGATCAAGAAAGACCCTCGGACCGATGTCGCTCGGTCCGCAGGGCCGGTGTCGACCGCTACGTCGAACGTAGATGCAGAGTTCCATTCTTGCTAGTAGTCATTGATTGATGCCATAGTCATCCGAATGGAACCATTGGAGCCCCGATGTCCGGTGACGTACTGCCTCAGCGTCATCGGAGGGAAGTGGAAACCGATCATCCTGTATCTGATCACCAACGACGTGAACCGATTCGGCGTCCTCCAGCGCAACATCGACGGCATCAGCAAGCAGATGCTCACCCGCCAGCTCCGGGAGCTCGAGGCCGACGACGTCATCGACCGGCACGTCTACGCCGAGGTACCGCCGCGGGTCGAATACACCCTGACCGCCAAGGGTGCATCGCTCCTCCCGGTGATCGGGGCGATGCGGGCGTGGGGCCAGCAACACCTGGCCGAGATGCCGGTCGATCACTGACCATTCGGGCTCGGCTCCTGGACCTGTTCGGCCTCGCTTGTACTAGTGTCGCGCCATGTCATTGCAGGTCATCGGCGCAGGAAACGGGCGGACCGGGACGCTCACGACGAAGCTGGCGCTCGAGCAGTTGGGGTTCGGTCCCTGCTACCACATGCTCGAGCTCATGAGTGAGCCCGAACGGGTTGGGCATTGGCAGGATGCGTTCGCCGGGCGGCCGGTCGATTGGCCCGCTCTGTTCGATGGCTATCGGTCGACGACCGACTATCCGGGCTTCTACTTCTGGTCCGATCTGATGCAGGCGTTTCCGGACGCCAAGGTCGTCCTGACCACTCGGCCAGCGGCGGATTGGTACGAGAGTGCAAAGAGCACGATCTACACGGCCCCGCCCGGACCGCTCGAGAAGCTGAGAATCCTGACTCGGCTGCCGTTCAGTCCCTACCTGCGTTCCATGCTGCCGGTGTTCAAGATCGCTGATCGCCTCTTCACCGACATCTTTGAAGGAAGGTTCGAGGATCGAGACTTCGCCATTGCCAAATACGAGGAGATGAACCAGGCGGTCATCGACGGTGTGCCACCCGAACGTCTGCTCGTCTACAACGTGGCGGACGGGTGGGGTCCACTGTGCGAATTCCTGGGCGTCGAGACCCCCGATGGTCCGATGCCCCATGCCCACCGACGTGCCGATTTCCCGGACATGATCGCCAGCATCAAGGCCGGGTCGCCGCCAACCCACCACCGCCAGAGGGACTGAGCAGATCAGCGGCTCCGTGGACGCAGTCGGAAGCCGAGCAGGAGCACGGTCATCCCGACCAACACGCCGAGGACGATGAGCACGATCGGGTTGGTTGCGTCCTCGCCGGCCATCAGCAGATGCACGGTCGCCAGTACGAAGGCCGGGACGCTCAGATAGTGAACCCGGCGCCACAGTGTCTGCGGCAGGCGACGCCGCAGCAACGAGGTGATCTCGACGGCAAGGGCCAGGTACAGCGCCAGGACGCCAAGGCCGACCGCTACCGGACGCCACGGTGAGACGAACGGGATGAACAGGTCCTCCAACCCGAAGTCGACATAGGAGTCGGCGACCAGGGCTGCCATGTGGACGCTGGTGAAGACGATGGCCAGCGCGCCGACGAAGCGGTGCCAGTCGAGCATCCAGTGGCTCGGGGGTCGCCTGCCAAGGACCTGGGTCGACAGCAGCAGCCCGCCGATCACCGAAACGCCGAGCAAGACGTAGGCCACCAACCCGGTGGACCGGGCAACGAACCACCAGGTCTGCTCGTTCACGTCCGCTCGTGCATGTCAGCTCGTTCGTGTCAGGAAGGCCACGACACCCCAGCGCTCGAGGTCGTCTGGGATCGATGCCGGCGGCGTGACCATCAGGGCCGTGGCATAGGTTTCGGCCTGCCACGCCGATCCGGCAACGACCGTCACCGCAACCGGTCCGGCGGTGGTCGATCGCAACGTCGAGGGGTCGATCAGGTGGTTGACCAGGTCGCCGTCGAGCTCCCAGGCCCGCCGCTGGCTTCCGCTGGTTGCGATCCCGACGTCTGTGATCTCGATCGTCCGGCCGCCGGTGCCGATACGCCAGCGACGACCCGCCGGCCCCAATCCCCAGATCCGAAGGTCGCCGCCGATACTGACGCAGCCGCTCTCGACGCCGGCGGCCCGCAGCCGATGGCCGACCAGATCCGCAGCGAGGCCCTTCCCGATCCCACCGGGATCGAACCCACCATCTGGCGGGAGCCGCACCGTTCGGCCCGACCGGTCGATCACGATCGAGTCGCAACCGGCGACTTCGGCCGGTCGCGGCCTCGCCACTGCGGCGGTGTCTGCCATCCGATCGAAACTGACCGAGTATCCGTTTGCTTCCACCGCATGCAACACGGTCGGGTCGAAGCGGCCGTCGGTCCTGGCCCATCCGTCGCAACCGAGTTCGACGAGCAGCATCGTCTCCTCGGAGACCGGCACCGGGGTCCCGGCTCGATGGTTGAGGACCGAGACCTCGCTGGTGTCGATGAACCGGCTCCAGCGTCGTTCGAGCTGGTCGACCCGCTGGACCGCCTCCTCGATCGCTTCGCCGTGCGAGCAGCCGACCGCGATGATCTCGGCGGTCGAACCCATCGCCTGGAACCGATGGCGTTGCACCACGCCGAGACCGCTCAACTCGGCTCGCTCTCGATGTCCGGCGGCAGGTCGACAACGGTCAGATCGCCGGCCGTGGTGAGATCCTGGCGACCGTCCAGCCAGGCCCGCAGTGCGTTGCGGGCCTCGTCGTCATCCAGCCCGTCGCCGATCCGGACCTCGATCAGCCGTGGGCGCTCGTCCTGCTGCGGGGCTCGTTGGCTCTCCCGGGCCAGCAGGGCGATGATGGCGAAGGCGGTCGCAGTGCTGAGCCCGGCGGTGAGGATCCGCGCCGCCAATGCCGGGTGGGGCCGTCTGGTCGCGCTCATGCCGGCAGGCCGACCGGGATCAGGTAGAGCGGTTCGGTCCCCTCCGGGAGGTCGAACAACTCGGCGACCTCGTCGTCGCGGAACGCGCCGGTCGGGACTGCGCCGAGCCCGATGACCGCCGCCTGGACCAGCAGGTTCTGGCCGGCGTGCCCGACCTCGATCAGCACGTACTGCTCGGCTCGGCTCCCGTACTTCACGGCCATCCGTTCGTTGACCCCGGTGATGGCGATCACCGCCGGTGCGGTGGCGAACGCCGGCTGGTCGAGCGCCGCCGCGGCGAGCGGTTCCCGGATGTCCCGGTCCGAGATGGCGGCGACCTCGTGGCCACCGGCTCGGTAGTGGTACACGCCCTCCTCGTGGGCGATGTAGATCTCGAGGGGATAGAGGGCGCCGGCCGACGGGGCGTTGCGGCCATCTCCGGTCTCGCCCTGGGCCGCCCACAGGAGCTGGCCGAGCTGGGCCAACGTCAGCGGCTCCGGGCGGAACTCCCGTATCGCCCGCCGTCGCAGGAGCGCCTGTTCGAACGAGGTCTCACCGTCGGTCAGCGGGTCCGGCAGCGGCAGGACCGGCACGATCTGGACCGGCCGCTCCCCGGCGGCCGGCTCGGTGCGGAGCTCGCGAACCGCAACCGCTCCGGCGCCGACGGTGAGCGCAATCGAGACGACTATCGCACCGAGGATGCGCCGGCGCCGTTGACCTCGCCGCATGATCAAACAGTAGTACCGGCCTGGCCTGGCCCGACAGGTCGGGTCGGGTCTCGGCCGGCACCTCGGGCCAGCTACATGTCGAAGTTGTTGGTGGCCCAGCTGAGCGGTCCACTGAGCGGCAGCATCTGGCCGACGTCCTCGCCGATCTCAGTCTCGATCAGTCGGTTCATCGTCGCATTCAGCGACTCGATCAGCTCCATGTGCCGGTGGGGGTCCAGGGCCAGGTTCTGGTTCTCGCCCGGATCGGTCTCGTGGTCGAACAGCTCGATGTCGTTGTGGCGGAGGATCTCGTCGAGCGTTGACGGCAGGTTGTGTTGCCTGGGGAAGAAGTAGCGGGAATACCGGTACCGGCCATCGAATATCGAGCGCACGGCGCCGCGGAGATCCTCGACCTTGGGCTTGGCGGTTGGGATGCGGCCGGCCTTCAGCGCTGCCACCGCCTCCTCGACGAACCGCGGATCGACATACGACAGCATGTTGAAGGTGTAGAGGGTCGCCGGTCGCACCGCAACGTGCCCGGCCGCTTCGGGGGCACCGAGGAGCGGGCCGAGGTCGTGGCCGGGCAGCCCGTGGCCGATGGGGCCCCCATCCTCCGGCGACCGATCGGCGAAGCCGAGCATCGTGGGGATCAGGTCGATGTGGGAGGTCAGGGCCTGGCAGCGGCCGCCGCCGTCGACATCCGGGTGGGCGATGACCAGCGGGACGTTGTTCTGCTCCCGGTAGGCGCAGTTGCCCTTGCCCCGCATGCCGTGGGCGCCGCCGAGCTCTCCGTGATCGGAGGTGTAGACGATGATCGTATGGTCGAGGAGATCGAGTGCTTCGAGCTCGTCCAGGAGCCGGACCACCTGGGTGTCCATGTCTCGGAGGCAGTTGAAGTAGTAGTTCTGGTACCGCCGCCATCGGTTCTCGTCGTCCGGCGGGATGCGTCCGAGGAGCAGATCGTGGATCCGCATGTAGCCCTCGTGGATGGCCGGACGGCCCGGTTCGTCGAGCGGCTGGTTCCAGTTGGCAGGGAGCGGGAGCTCGTGGTCGTCCCGGTACAGGGCGTGCTCCGGAGCCTTTGCGATGGTGAGGAAGCTCTTCGACCCCTGGACGACGTCGTGGTCGTCGCTGTCGAAGTACATGATGTCGTGGGGGTTGACGAGGTTGACCGCGAGCAGCCAGGGCGTGCCCTCGGCACGGTGCCCCTCGCCCTCCCGGCGGAGCCAGTTGACCGCCGAGGCCGCAGTCACCCCGTCGAACTGATAGCCGCCAAGGGTGTTCGCCGTCTCGTCTCCGAGGCCGTGGAAGTCCGAGAACCCGTACTTCTCGAGGCTGAGGCTCTTCATGCCCTCCTTGAGTTCGCGCTCGAACTTCCTGGTCAGGTGCCACTTGCCCTTGTAGGCGGCGTGGTACCCCGCCTGTCGCATGAGGTCACCCATCGTCGGGATCTTGGTCGACAGGTCGCGTTGCCAGGGGAAGTTGACGTTGTCGAACACGCCGCTGTGGACGATGTGCTGCCCGGTGTAGATGTTCGACCGTGATGGAGAGCAGGCGACCGAGCAGATGTTGTGGTTGTCGAACGTGACGCCCATCCGCTGCAGCGTCCGCAGCCCGGGGCGGTCGATGGCTTCGGGATAGTCGGGTAGGTGTCGCTCCTGGTCGGTCAGGATGAACAGGATGTTGTGCGGCCTGGCTGCGTCTGTGGTCATCACTCGGCCTCCGGGATCGGCTGGTCCGTGTTGCCGACCAGCGGGGCCACCAGGCCGGCCAGGTCCTCCAGGTAGTGACCGACGAGGATCGAGCCGAGCATGATGGTGACCGTGTTGTAGGCGATGGCGTCTACGAAGAACTCGACACCGCCGAACTCGTGGTTGACGTACATCGACAGGAACATGTTGGCCACCGCCAGCAGCGCCCCGAGGGCCCGGGTCCGGGGAATCAGCACCAGGACCCCGTAGACGATCGCCAGAGCATTGGCACCGGCATGGAACCAGTCCGGGAGCGATCGATCGGTCGTTGCCTGCTCGGGGCCGGCGCCGGCGGCGGCGACGAACATGGCCAGGGCGACCAGCACTGCGACCACCGTGTAGCCGATGGTCGCTCGCCGGCCGTCGCGCTGCATCACCGGCGATGGGCCGAGGAACTGTCTCATGGGTGGGTCCTCCTTGTAGCAGGGCAGCTCGGCGCCGGGCGGCGGGGCTGCCGGTGGTGGGTCTATGGCGTCGTTGCCTTGATGGGCCGTTCGCCGGTCTGCGATCGCTTGCCCAGCTCGCCGGCGGCGATGGCGCCGATGGCCATCATCAGCGCCGCACCGGTGATGACCATGACGACGATGGCGGGCTCGGCGAAGTTCTGGATCGTGATCAACAGGGCGGCCGAGGTGTTGCGCTGGGACGAGACCAGCCCGAGCATGGCCTGCAGTACGAGGGTGATGCTCGCCGCCTGCTTGACGTGGGGCTGGATCAGATCGCCGAGCTCCGGGTACCTGGCGTTCACCAGCAGGCCGAGCGCCAGGGGGAGGAGCATCGTGGCCACCATCGCCGTGGTCATGCCCGGTACGTCGACTGCGATGTCGTCGACCAGGAGCGTGAGCATGAGCGGGGCCAGAGCGATGGTCAGGATCTGGAGGGTCACCATCAGGCCCGCGGCGAACGCCATATCGCCCCTGGCGATCTGGACCACCTTGATCGTCATCGGTGAGCCGGCGGCGACGCCCAGGATGAACAGGCCGATGCCGAGGTCACGCTCGAGGTCGAACAGTCGGGCGATCACATAGGCCAGGGCCGGTGCCACCACGAAGTTGACCAGCAGCGCTCGAGCGAGCAGGGATCGATTCCTCAGTGGGGCGGAGATTCGTCTGATCGTCAGGTCGAGGCCGAGGCCGAGCATGGTGCTGAGGACAAAGATCAGCACCAGCACATTGAAGAGCGTCTTGAGATCCTCTGGCATCAGCCACTCACCTCCGCCCACCGCCACCTCGGTCACCGATGATCCAAGGATGTGGGAACTAGCTTCCCAGAATATCCAAAGATTTGGGAAAGTCAATCCCAAATGATTCCGAACGGTGCTATGGTGACGTCGTGAGCGAAGCCGGTCCGGTAACGAAGATCGACGGTCGAACCGCCCGCCGGGAGCGGGGGAGGCAGGCAGTGATCGATGCTGCGTTCCGCCTGTTGGCCTCGGGGGAGCCGGCGACGACCGAGCGGCTGGCCAACGAGGCCGGCACGTCGACCTCCTCGCTGTACCGGTACTTCGATGATCTGGCCGACCTCTATCAACAGGCGGCCGCCCACTTCCACGAGCAGCACCGTGACCTGATCGACGAGGCGCCGTCGCCGGGTCGGTCCCGGGCGGAGCGGGTTGCGGCCTTCGTCGATCTCAGGCTCCGGTGCGCAGACACCCTGTGGCCCTGGGCCCAGCGGCTCGAAGCGCAGTCGCTGACCAACCCGGACCTGAAGCCGGTCACCACCGGGCTGCGGGCCCGAGTGTCCGAGCAGGTCGGCCGCTACTTCGGGCCGGAGCTCGACCGGCTACCGCCGGCGGCCAGGGCCGATCTCGCAGCCACCCTCGACGTGACCACCTCCTCGGCGACGGTCTGGGTCCTGCAGGATGTCCACGGTCGCTCACCGAACCAGATCAGGCGAGCATGGCGGTCGACGATCACGACGTTGCTTGCCGTCCACGACGACAAGGAGCACACGCCATGACCAGCCAGATCGACCGGCCGGACAACGGCTCGTCGGCATCGCAGCGATCGGTCGACTACCTGGTGATCGGCAGCGGGGCCACCGCCATGGCCTTCGTCGACACCATGTTGACCGAGACGGACGCCACGTTTGCCATGGTCGATCGCCGGCACGTGCCCGGTGGGCACTGGAACGATGCCTACCCCTTCGTCCGGTTGCACCAGCCGTCCGAGTACTACGGCGTGGCGTCGAGGCCGCTGGGCCGTGGCCGCAAGGACGAGGTCGGCTTCAACCGCGGCTACTACGAGCTTGCGTCCGGGGTGGAGGTCACCGCCTACTTCCACGACGTCATGGAGGATCGGTTCCTCCCCTCCGGGCGGGTCTCCTACTTCCCGTCGAGCGACTATGACCAGGTCGACGGAACCGTGACCTCCCGCCTGTCCGGCCAGCGGACCGAGGTCCGCCACCGGACGCTCGTCGATGCCAGCCTGTTGACGACCACCATCCCGCTGACCCACGATCGCCCATTCGAGGTCGCCCCCGACGTGGTCTGCGAGCCGCCGAACAACCTCCCACGGCTGGCGGCCGAGCACCGGTCGATCGTGGTCATCGGGGGCGGCAAGACGGCGATGGACAGCGTGTCGTGGCTGGTCGGCCACGGCTTCCCGACCGATCGGATCACCTGGGTCGTGCCCCGGGACTCGTGGCTGATCAACCGCTCGACCGTCCAACCCGGCGCCGAGAACTTCCAGGCGACGTTTGGGGCCCTGGCGTCCCAGCTCGAGGCCTGCGCCGGAGCCGGGTCGGTCGAGGAGCTGTGCCTGGCCCAGGAGGAGGCCGGCAACTGGCTCAGACTCACCCCGGATGTCTGGCCTGGGATGTTCCACGCCGCCACCATCTCCGAGCGGGAGCTGGCTGACATCCGCAAGGTCGACAACATCGTCCGCCTCGGCCACCTGCGGCGGATCGAACCCGATCGGCTGATCATGGCCGAGGGCGAGGTCGCCTGCGCGCCTGGCTCGCTCCACATCGACTGCACCGCAAGCGCCGCCACGACCAACGTAGGTGTCCGGAGGCCGGTGTTCGCCGATGGCCGCATCGAGCTCCAGATGGTTCGGTCGTTCCAGCCCTGCTTCAGCGCCGCACTCCTGGGCTGGATCGAGGCCAACATCGACGATGACCGCAAGGCCTCGTTCGCCAGACCGACCCCCATGATCGACACGGTGCAGGACTGGTTGACGGTCCAGGCCGACGATCTCCGGAATGCGGCGGCCTGGGGCTCGGAGCCGGCGCTCAACGACTGGGTCACCAACTGCCGGCTGAACGCCGTTTCAGACGTGCTGCGTCACGTCGACCTGGCCGCGCCGGACAACCAGCCGCTCCTGCATCGCCTCTTCACTGCGGCGCCGGCCGCCATCGAGAACCTGGACCGCCTGGCGGCGGCGCACCAGACCTGATCTGGCGCCGCCCTCATCGGGGGTCGTCGGCCTCCCAGGCGACCGAGCCGGACAGCCAGTGGGTCAGCTTCTCGTCCTGATCGTTGTCGTGGAGGTGGCGGGGTGGGGTTGCGAAGGTTGCGTACGGGCGACACCGGAGCACGACCCGATCCTCCTCCTCGGCCATGGCCTCGACGAACGGGCGGGCGGAGGCGTCGAGCTCCTGGCCGGACATCCGGCCGCCGACCGCCATCATCACGTCAACGGTCAGCGCCCGATCCCGATCGACCGCCGCGTCGCAGTACACCTGGAGGTATCCGACCGGCCACTGCTCGTTGAGGACGCACAGGCTGACCTTGCCGGCCCGGGCGACCGCCTTGGCCTTTGCCCGACCGGCCATCGTGGCGATCAGCAGCTCATCGTCGTCGTTCGGGATGTAGTAGACGACGGACATCGCCGGACCGTCGGACTGGCGGGGGTAGCCGAACACGCACGTCCGGTGGGTCCGAACATACTCACGACGCTCGGACGGGAGCATGTCCCGGTCCTCGGGAATGGCGAACGGGTGCTCGGGTAGTGGTAACAGCATGGTCATCGGTGCTCCTGCCTCTGCTCGTTCGTCGAGGTTGCCCCATGTTGGCGGCCCGGCGCCATCCCATCCGGTGGCCACGGGGCAACGCCGTCCTCCAGCGGGACCTCGAGGCTGGCCAACACCTCGGACATCATCTTCCAGCTGCCGATGGTTGCGACGAGCGCAAGCCGCTCGGCGTCGGTGGGAAACTCCCGTCGGCACTCGTCCCAGGTCGACGGGGAGATGACGCCGTTCCGCACGGTCTCGTCTGTGGCCCGAAGGGCGGCCCGTTCGGCCGGTGACCAGTCCTGGTTGGCCTCCCAGTCCCGAACGGCGAGCAGCTCCCGCTCCTCCAGGCCGACGGTCTGGGCGATTCGCCAGTGGTGGGTCCACTGGTAGACGGTGCCGTTCGACCACCCGATCCGCAGAACGATCAGCTCCCGCAGTCGGGCCTCGAGCCCGGCGTCGGTCATCAGGGTGTCGATCAGATCGTTGATCCGTGCTGCCAGCTGCGGGTGGTGCAGCAGACTGCGGTAGAGGCAGGAGTGGGCTTTCAACTCGATGATGTCCACCTCGGCCGCCGCCGAGGCGGCCTGATCGACCGGGAGGAGGGGGAGGCGACCGGTTGGCATGGTCACACCAGGAAGCTCTGGATCGGCTGGCCGAGCAGGGTTCGGCCGTAGTCGGCGTAGCGGGTCTCCCGATCGAAGATGATGTGATTCGAGCCGGTGGTGATGTCCCTGAGCGCACGCTGGATCGGGCTCTCCAGCCGGAGTCCGCCGGCGCCGGTGACCGACACGATGTCCTGCACTGCGCCCCGGCACATGAACACGGCGTGGGCCATGCGGCTGACCCAGCTGCCCCTGGTCTCCGGCGACGCGGTGTTGCGTTGTGCCATGACGTCGGCCAGGACGTCTCGCAGGACCAGCTCGGCCGCTTCGATGGTCAGGGCGGCCTCGGCGACGACCGACGGCTTGCCCTCGTTGGTCATCAGGCCGCCGGCCCGGCCCTCGTTGGCTGCGATCTTGGCCTTGGTCTGGGTGCAGTAGGCGTCGAGTGCACCCTGGGCCGCACCGAGGGACGACAGCGCCGATGCGAACCCGAGGATCGGGACCAGTGGCGTCCGGTACAGGGGTCCGTCGTGGAACTCGCTCGCCGCCGTTCCATTGATCAGGCCGAGCATGTCGACCGAGCGTTGCTCGGGGACGAAGGCGTCGTCGATCTCGAGGTCGTAGGAACCGGTCGAGCACATCCCGGCCACGTACCAGGTGTCGATCGCCTCGACCTCGTCCCGGGGTACGGCGAAGAACACGGGGGCCGGGTTGCCGTCTTCGCCGGTCTTCATGGCGCCGACCATCACCCAGTCGGCGTGGACGATCCCGGTGCCCCACTGCCACCCACCGCTCAACCGGTAGCCGCCGTCGACCTGCTCGGCCGAGCCCCCGGCCAGGCTGAGCGAGCCCGGTGCGAGGACATAGGGGCGCTCGGCGAACAGCTCCTTCTGGAACTCCTCGGGAAATCCGCAGAACCAGAAGCAGTGCTCCATGTAGAACGCAACCAGCCACCCCATCGCCGCGTCGGCTCGGGAGATGATGAGCGAGATCTCGAAGAACGTGTCGATGTCTGCCTCGTGGCCTCCGTGGGCCCGGGGGACGAGCGTGGCGAAGATGCCGCTGTCCCGGATGGCGTCTATGACCTCATCCAGTGGTCGGCGAGCGATCTCGGCCTCTCGGGCCTTGTCCTTGAGCAGCGGAACCAGCGCTTCGGCGGCGTCGATGAGCTCGGCCGGTTCGAGATGGGTGGTTGGCATGTGGTCGTCCTTCCGGGTTTGGTATGCAGTCGATGGGTCTGTGGAGGCCGGTTGGTCAGCTCAGGCGTCGGCAAGCGTTGCGGTTCCAGCGGTCGTTGTCGATCGGCGGGTTGCATGGCGGGTGCCGGCGTACCAGAACGGGACGGCGACCAGCAGCGTGCCGCCGAGGATGTTGCCGACGGCGGCCGGCAGAATGGCCCACCACAGGCCCGTGCCCCAGCCCGGCCCGGCCCCGGTCGGACCGACGAGCGAGTAGAAGGCCATGTTTGCCGGGCTGTGGAGGAAGCCGGTGGCCACGAAGGCCACGACGACCAGGAAGACCGGCACGTAGCGGCCGATGATGGTCCGGCCCATCGTCGACAGGAAGGCCGCCATCCCGACCAGCCAGTTGCCGAGCATGCCCGAGACCACCGCCCGGAACCAGCCGGCGAGGCCACCCTCGGCGCGGAACCGGGCCTTGGTCTCGGCGATCTCCACCAGGGTCGCCAGATCGGTGGCGCTGAACTGGTGGGCAACGCCGATCAGCTGGCCGATCAGGAACGCCCCGGCCAGGTTGCCGAACGCGGCCAGGACCCACAACCGGAGCACGAGATGCCGGATGTCGTAGGCCCGCCTGCTGAGCATCGTGGCCGGGACCTCGACGTTGACCTCGGTGAACAGCAGGGCGCCGGACAGGATGACCATGAAGAAGCCGACGGAGAACCCGAAGCCCTCGAGCAGCCGCCGCATCCCGACCGACTCCACGTCGGCGACCAGGAGCGCGGCGAGTAGCGCGCCGGCAGTGATGAAGGCCCCGGCCAGCATCGACAGCACGATGATCTTGCCCGCCGGCAGGGTCCTGGCCCTGGTGGCCCCGGCCTTGCTCAACTCGAGCAGTACGACATCGGCCTCCAGATGCCGGCCCGGAGGCTGGGCCTCGAGGATCGCATCGTCGGTGTCTTCCATCGCTCCTGATCCGTTCGCCTACCAGATCCAGATACTGCTACTACGCCACCGGCTCGGACAGGAACTCCCGCATGGCGGCCGACGCCTCGTCCGGGACCTCGAGCTGGAAGAAGTGGTTGCCGTCGAGGAACTGCACCCGCCCGTTGGTGACGAAGTCCGGGGTGTTCTCGTACTCCTCGACGTGCTGGCCGGGGTCGAGCCTGCCCTGCAGGAACAGGACCGGCATGGTCATCTTCGCGAAGATGATGTTGTGGCGGTCGTCCAGCTCCTGCTCGAGGCTGGTGTGGTCGAACTGCCGAGGGGATGCCTCGGCCACGCCCTTGAACTTGACCTCCCGATCCAGCCGGTCGAGCACCTCCTTGGTGATGCCCTCCACCCGATAGCCACCGGCGGCGTATGCCACCCGGGGGAAGCCGGTCCAGCGCATCAGGTTCGGGAACCATGACTGGGCGAAGATGTGATGGGGCGGCTTCGGGTCGCCGTGCGGCTCGTTCGCCGACTGCTGCATCCGGACGTAGCGCAAGACCCGTTCCTCCATCCCGTCAACGTTGAGGAGGTGGTCGGCGATCACCGAGCCCCGGTCGTGGCCACCGAGATTGAACCGATCGACGCCGATGGCGTCGAGGAGCGTGCCGAGCGACGCGGCGATGGCCGAGTAGCGGTAGTCGAGGTCCAGCCGCTTGTCGCTCTGGCCGTTGCCCAGCGTGTCGACGGCGATGCAGTAGAACTGATCGGACAGGTCCCGCATCTGGTTGTGGAAGGTGAACCAGCTCTCCGGGAAGCCGTGGACGAGGACGAAGGGCTCGTTGCCGGGGTCACCGGTGGTGACGAAGTGCCAGGTGATTCCGTCGGCGTCTGCATACCAGTGGGTGGCTTCGACGTCGCCGATCATCTCGATCTCGCCGTGGGCGTTCTCGGCGCCGAGGGGATACTCCTCCGGCTTGGGGTAGCGCAGATCCGACGTGATGCGGGCGTCGTCGCTGATGCCGCCCTCCCGGACGTTGGTCAGCGTCAGGTCCTCTCGGGACAGGTACTCGAGCTTGGGGAGCGTGGTCGGCGAGAGCATCTTGATGAGCTTCAGGATCTCTTTGGGGTCGGTCGTCATGATCGGGGGTCTCCTTGGTTGCAGTGCCTCGGTCGCCCGACCCCGGTCCCGGAAGTGGGTCTCGGATAGCCGACCGACACCGTCATCCTGACGAACCACTCGCCAGCGGTCCGCGCCAAAGACGACAAGGACCGAGCCGTTGACGCCAACCCCGTCTCCGCGGCCGGGAGACCGCTGGAGCTACCGGTCGAGGGGCTCGTTGAGGACCTGCAGGCCGTCCCCTTGCATCCCCGGCACCTCCAATCTTAAGCTTGCCTAACGAGGGTTGTTGAGTCTTGAGGTTGGTTGGGATAGCTTGCGGGCATCGCAATTGATTCTCATTCTCACATCGGATCGGCGCGGCCGGCGGGATCGACGGAGCAGCCCCCATCGCTTGTCGAGGGGTTCCGTCTGCTGTTCCCGTTTGCCCGGGTCGGGCGCTGGAGTTACCTGGCCTCGGCCGTGACCGCACTGCTCGGCACGCTGTGTCAGCTCGGTCCGTTCTACGTCGTCTATCGAGCCGTGCTCAGCGTGATCGACGACACCGCAACGACCGGCGATCTCTACCGCTGGGCCCTGATCGCCGCGGCCTTCGTCGTGGCCCAGCACGGGCTCATGGCATGGTCGACGTGGCTCTCTCATCGAGCGGCGTTCGCAACCCTGGAACAGGTTCGGCTGCGGATCGGCGACCGCCTCGGCAAGGTCCCGCTCGGGTTCATCACCAACCGTCGTTCTGGCGAGATCCAGCGCACCGTCAACGACGACGTGGAGCGGTTGGAGTTGTTCCTGGCCCACGCCATCCCGGATCTGTTCGCAGCGGCCGGGGCGCTGGTCATCACCACGATCTGGTTGTTCGTCATCGACTGGCGGATGGCGCTGGCCGCCCTCGCCGTGTTGCTCGTGTGCCTGCCGATCTTGGCCCTCGGTGCCCGTCGTGGCACCAGTCAGCTCGGTGACTATCACCGGGCGCTGGCCAGGATGAACGGGTCGATCGTGGAGTTCGTCCGGGCCATGCCGGTGGTCCGGACCTTCAACCGCTCGGAGGAGATCTTCGCCGAGACCAGGGACGCCATCGATGCCTCGGCCCGGTTCCAGGCCCAGTGGGGCCGAGAGTTCCTCCCGACGTTCTCTGCGTTCTATGTCCTGATCGTCTCCAACGTCGTGACGATCGTGCCGGTCGGGGCCTGGCTGTGGCTCACCGGACGGTTGAGCACGGCTGACCTGGTGTTCTTCTTCATCGTCGGTCTCGGCTATCTGGTATCGGTCACCAGGTTGTTCGAGTTCACCACCCAGCTCACCAATCTCACCCTGGCTGCCAATCTGGTACTCGAACTCGACGAGGCCACACCGCTCCCCGAGGTCGACGAGCGGGCCGACCTCGGTCCGCCCCGGGTCGTCGTCGATCAGGTCTCGTTCTCCCACGCCTCGGTCGAGCCGAGCGGGCCGCCCCGCCTGGTACTCGATGGCGTGTCGTTCGTCGCCGAGCCCGGCACCGTGACCGCGTTGGTCGGCCCGTCCGGTGCTGGCAAGTCGACCCTGGCCAAGCTGCTGTGCCGGTTCTGGGACATCGACGCCGGCTCGATCAGCATCGGTGGGGTCGACGTTCGCAGGATGCCGACCGAGCAGCTGATGGAGCAGATCTCGTTCGTGTTCCA
Source organism: Actinomycetota bacterium (assembly GCA_039029715.1). Lineage (GTDB taxonomy): Bacteria > Actinomycetota > Acidimicrobiia > Acidimicrobiales > SZUA-35 > JAHELU01. The sequence goes on from JBCCFN010000031.1 coordinate 23,302, forward strand.
GGAGACGTTCCTGTTCGATGACACCGTCGCCGGCAACATCCGACTCGGTCGACCCGATGCGACCGATGCCGAGATCGAGGCCGCCGCCCGGGCGGCCCAGGCCGAGGGCTTCGTCGACCGCCTACCGCAGGGGTATGCCACCATGCTGGGGGAGCGGGGCGCCCGGCTCAGCGGTGGGGAGCGGCAACGCATCGCCATCGCCCGGGCATTGCTGAAGGATGCGCCGATCGTCATCCTCGACGAGGCGACCGCCTACGCCGACCCCGAGAACGAGGCGGCCCTCCAGGATGCGCTGTCGGAGTTGGTGGCGGGGCGGACCCTGATCATGATCGCCCATCGCCTCTCGACCGTGTCCGGGGCCGACCAGATCTTGGTCCTCGATGCCGCCGATGGCGGTCCCGGCACCGTGGTCGAGCGGGGCACCCACCGGGAGCTGGTGGCCACCGGCGGCCTCTACACCCGGCTGTGGGAGGCCTCGGAGCTGAGCGACCGGATCTCGCTCGGTGACGCCGTCCGGGGCGACGATCGGGAGCCGGCATGACCGCGATCGAGACGTCGACCGAGCGGGCGCTGAGCGGCGACCGTTTCTACCAGGGCCCGATCCGGACGACGTGGCGGCTGTTCGGGGCCCGCCGGTCCGAGCTCACCCTGGCCATCGTGATGCGCCTGATCCAGGCGTCGTTCGCCGGGCTGCCGGTCGCCACCGTGGCCTGGATCGTCGAGCAGATCCGCCTCGACGCGTTCGAGCGACGCGACGCCTGGCTGGCCGGTGTGGTGGTGGTCTGTTCGGTCGTCGGCCAGTACGCGGCCGCATGGGCGTCGAACCGCTACGCCTGGGTCAGCACGTTCGAGGTGATCGGCGAGGCCAGGACCCGGGCGCTGGCCCACGTCCAGCGGCTTCCCCTCGGCGTGCTGTCGTCACGTCGCACCGGCGACATCAGTGCGGTTCTGACCTCCGACTACGAGATGGTGTCGCTGTTCGCCTCGTCGTCGGTGCCGGTGTTGTACGGAGCGATCGGGCTGCCGATCGCCGTGCTGTTCGGTCTGTTCTTCGTCGACGTTCCGCTGACCCTGGCGGTGGCGGTGAGCATCGTGGTCGCCGTCCCGACGTTCCTGTGGGTCAACGCCCGGTTCACGGTGGCGGCCAGGGAGCGGGCCGAGCTGCTGGCGGTGGCGAACACCCGGGTGGTCGAGTACGTCCAGGGAATTAGCGAGGCCCGGGCCTACAACCAGGTCGGTCGGCAGCTGGCCTCGTTCCGAGATGCGGTCGGCGACGTTCGACGCATCAACGATGCGACGGCGGTCAAGCTGGTGCCGATGGCATTCGTTGCGATCGGCATCGTGATGGTCGGGGTGCCGGTCTCGATCGCGGCGGTCAGCTACCGAGCACTCGGCGGGCCGGTCGACATCGGGACCGCGGTCATCTTCCTCGTGCTCGTGCTCCAGGTCTACGCCCCACTGGTCCAGGTCGGCGTCCAGGTCGAGAACCTCCGCCTCGGGGATGCGGCGCTCCAGCAGATCGGCGACGCCATGGATCTGGAGCAGCAGCGGCAGCCGGAGGAGGTGCGGGCCGAACCGTCCTCGGCCGACGTGACCTTCGAGGACGTGACCTTCGGCTACGAGGTCGATGCTCCGGTGCTCGAAGGCATCTCGTTCACCGCCTCGACCGGGACGATGACCGCGCTCGTCGGGGCGTCCGGCACCGGGAAGACCACGATCCTCAACCTGATCGCCCGATTCTGGGACCCGTCCGGTGGAGTGGTGCGCATCGGCGGGGTCGATGTGCGGGACCTGACCGCCGACCAGCTGTTCGACGCCATCACGGTGGTGTTCCAGGACGTGTACCTCTTCCAGGGCACGATCCGGGACAACATCGCCTTCGGTCGACCCGGCGCCACCGGCGCGGAGATCGAGGCGGCGGCCGAGGCGGCCCAGGCCCACGACTTCATCTCCGCACTGCCGGATGGGTACGAGACCAGGGTCGGCGAGGGCGGCGCGACCCTGTCCGGTGGTGAGCGGCAGCGGGTGTCGATCGCCAGAGCCATTCTCAAGGACGCCCCGATCGTCCTGCTCGACGAGCCATCGGCGTCCGTCGACCCGCTCAACGAGCGAGCCATCCATGAGGCTTTGACCGCCCTGGTCCGGGACAAGACCCTCATCGTGGTCGCCCACCGCCTGAGCACCATCCGGTCTGCGAACCAGATCATCGTGTTGGCCCGGGAGCCCAACGGTCCGAGCGGGAGCCTTGATCTTTGTAATCCTTCTATTTGTAGCTTGTTCTACCTCCAGACGTTTCTTGTTGTTGCAATTTGGACGTGGGAGTGATCGATATAGGTCGGTTTCTAAAAGACAGGTATTGATCAATCCCACGTCCAAATTGCAACGACAAGAAACATCTGGAGGTAGAACAAGCTACAAATAGAAGGATTACAAAGATCAAGTAGACGTTAGAAAATTCGAATTCGTCTGAGCAC
>JBCCFN010000032.1:0-25756 GCA_039029715.1 Actinomycetota bacterium
AAACAACAAAGAAGGGGTTTTCTCAACTCTCTGCTCAGGGGAACCACCCGTCGACGAACGGGTCGTCCAGGAACCGGTAGCCCCGGAACAGCATCGGGCCCCGCAGGTGGATCTCACCCTCGCCGCCGGGCACCACAGGAGCGTCCGGCGGTCCGATCGAGGCGTCGAGGCCATCGAGCAGCCGGGACGGGCCGCCCGGGTCTCGGTAGACCACCCCGGAGCCGGTCTCGGTCATGCCATAGGTCGCCACCACGTTCGGTGGGCGGTCGGCCGGTGGGGCCGCGCCGCCGATCAGGACGGTCCGGAACGCATCGGCCGGGACCTGGGCCAGTGCTCGGGTGACCAGCGAGACCAGGGTCGCCCCTCGGTCCCGGGCCGCGGCCAGCACGGTGGCGGCATCGAACCGGTCGTGGATCTCGACCGGCGTGCCGGTGACGATCGAGCGGAGGACGACCGAGAGGCCACCGATGTGGGCCAGTGGCAGGCAGGCCACCCACCGGTCGGCCGCCGGATCAACCGCCAGTGCGGCACTGGTGGCGTTGGCCGAGGCGGCAACCGAGTCGTGGGTGTGGATCACCGCCTTCGGCTGGCCCGACGTGCCGCTGGTGGCGATGACGAGGGCGTCGCCGTCGTCCACCGGCACCCCGTCCGGCATGGCGACCCGGTGCCCGTCCGGGCCGATGACCGCACCGGGTCGGAGTACGTCGAGCACCCGCCGACGTTCGCCGTCCGGGAGGCGAGGGTCGACCGGGGCGATGGCATCGCCGGCATCCCAGACCCGTTTGATCGCCCGCTCATAGCCCGGGCCACCGGGGAGCGTGAGTGCGACCAGCGTTGCCACACCCGAAAGGGTAGACCGGGTACCATCGGGCCGGTGACAGACCGGAGAGTGGTGTGGCGTGACGGGGCGCTGGTGCCCAGCGCCGAGGCCACCGTCCACGTCCTGTCCCACGCTGCGGCTCGGGGTTCGCAGGTCTTCGATGTCCTCCGGGTCGAGATCACAGACGACGGACCCTGTGCGGTCGGGCTTCGCCCCCATGTGGTCCGGTTCCTCCGCTCGGCCGAGCTGATGGGCATGGTCGAGGTCGGCGAGATCGCCGACCTGGAACGGGCGGTCGCCCTGACCCTGGTGGCCAACCGAGCGGCCGACCCTGGCCAGGCCGGTCCGTGGGTGGTCAAGCTGATGGCGGTCTGGGTCGAGCCGGGCGTGGGGGTCCTGCCGGCCTCGCTCCGACCCCAGGTCGTCATCGCCGCCTTCCCGGCCAATCCCGACGCGGTCGACCCGGTCGGTCCGCCGGTATCGCTCCGCTCCTCGGTCATGCCGAAGATGCCGGCCCGGATCCTGCCGGCGTCGCTGAAGGTCGCTGCGGCCTACACCCCGGCGGTGCGGGAGCACCTGGCCGCCCGGTCGGCAGGCTTCGACCATCCGGTGTTCCGGACCGAGTCCGGTGACCTGGCGGAATCGACGTCGTCGAGCATCCTCGTGATCCGGAACGAGCGGCTACTCGCCCCGCCCCTCGATTCGGTCCTGGACGGGATCTCACGGCGGGCCGTCTTCGATGCGGCCCAGACCCTTTCGTTGCCGCTCGACGTCCGGCCGGTGTCGTGGGACGAGGTCGAGGCGGCGGACGAGCTGATCCTGTCGTCGACCAACCACGCCGTCACCCCGGTGGCCCAGCTGGACGATCGGGCCTTCGAGGCGCCGGGACCGGTCACCGCCAAGATCGGCCAGGTGATTACAGACGTCTACCGAGGGGACCACCCGCTCAGCGACCGGTGGCTGACCCCCCTGTCGCCATTGGCTGCCGACTGAGAACTCGTCCGTCGCCGAGGTCTCAGTCTGCCTCGTCCCGCCAGAGACACCAGGCATCGACGACGGCCACCAGGTCGGCCCGGCCGTCCTCGACCGCCGCAACGTCTGCGAAGCGCATGGTCCGCACCTGCGCGCCGTCTCCCTCCAGGCGCGGGTGGTGGCCCGGGATCTCCGCTCCGCGATGGAACATGAGGCTGATGACCCGCTTCGACGGCGAGAAGCTGGCCAGGTTGCCGCGGTAGGAGAAGGTCGGGGTCTGCCACTTGATCGACTCGGCGATGGCCGGATTGGCTTCCAGGATGATCGCTCGTGCCAGGCGGAGGCCGTCGTCGAGGGGATGGTTGCGTTCGACCAGCCAGGCCTCGACTTCGGCGGAGGTGTTCGGTGGCTGGCCGCTTGCCGATCGTCGATTCATAGATTGCACGCTATATATGAATCAGGCTATATTCAAGCCATGATCGGAGCGCTGCAGACACCGGCTGAACAAGCTGAACCAGCTGAACGGACCGTCGGCGAGGACTCGACCGATGACGAGCAGTTGGCGGCCCTGCTGAGAGCACTCGCACATCCGGTTCGATTGCGGATCGTTCGATTGGCCGGCGACCGGGAGTGGCCGGTCGGCGCGCTGGCCGACCGTTTGGGGATCGATCAGCCGATCGCCAGCCAACACCTCCGGATCCTCCGGGATGCCGGAGCGATGGCGGTCCGGCGGGACGGAAACCGTCGGTTGTACCGGAGCGATGCCGAGCGGTTGGCCGCGGTGAGGCTGTTCCTTGACTCGGTGTGGCCGGATGCATTGGACCGTCTCCAGGCGGCGGCCGAAGCCCGACCTCGGGAGGCCCGGGGATGACAGACGATTCAACGATCGTCCGCTACCGCCGGCAGATCGATGCGCCGGCCGAGGTGGTGTTCGGACTGCTGAGCACTGCGGCCGGGATGACCGAGTGGCTCGCCGTCGATGCCGAGATCGACCTCCGGGTCGGCGGGCAGATTCGCTGGACCCATGCCAACGGCGCTCGGGTCGCCGGGCGAATCCTGGCGGTCGAACCGCCGACCCGGCTGGTCTTCACCTACGGGTGGATCGGGTCCGAAGACGTCGCTCCCGGTCGGACCGAGGTAGCGATCGAGCTCCTCGCCGAGCCGGGCGGCGCCAGGACCGAGCTGACGCTCGTCCATCGTGAGCTCCCGACCGATCGCCGGGACGATCACCGCGCCGGCTGGGTCCACTTCCTCGGTGAGCTGGCCTCGGTCTCCGGTCGTCTGGCCGGGGATCAGCGAGCGTCCGACGAGGCCGGCCGCTCTGCCACGTAGGCCTGGAGCCGTTCGGTCGCCCGAGCCGCGGTCGCATCCAGGATCGTCTCGAGCGGACCGGTCCAGAGCGTGCCGCCGTAGACCAGGTCCAGCGTGACCTCGCTTCCCTCTCCATCCGGGACCGGGAGGACCACGGCGGACAGGACCCATGGGGAGTGCTCCTTGCCGTCGGTCTCGGCCCGATCGAATCGCACCGTCCGGCGGGCCCCGTCCCGGGCAACGGTCCTGACCATGCGGAGTCGCTTCGACCGGGAGAACGGACCGACCCGGGCCCGCAGGGTCACGAACCAGGCGTCCGGCTCGCCGGCCGATTCCACTGCGTCAACCAGATCGAGCCAGTCGGGGTAGGTCGCCAGGTCGGACACGACGGCGAAGAGCCGGTCCGGCCCGGCCTCGGTGGTTGCGGAGAACGCCCGTTGCACCTGCCAAGTGTGCCTCGCCCGGTTCCCGATCCGTCGGATCGGATCCGGTACCGTGACGCGGTGGACCAAGCGCAGGCCGGCTCCTCAACACTGCGGACCAGGACGTTCCGACTGGATCGGGACGTCCCGATCGTGGAGGTTGGCGCCCGGTCCGGCCTGCTGTGGTCTCGGGGGGGATTCTCGTTGGCCGGGATCGGGGAAGCGGCCCGGTTGCCGCTCGATCGCTCGGCCCACGGCGGGGGTGGCTTCGGGCCGACCGCAGACGCCCTGGCGGCACTGGTCGATCCGGAGCCCGGTGATGCCGCCGGCCCTGCCGGACCCGGCACCGGCCCGGTGGCCTTCGCCGCCCTCCCGTTCGATCCCGACGCCGCCGGCGAGCTGGTCGTTCCCCGAGTCCTCGTCGGTGCCAACGCTGCCGGGGTCCGTTGGCTGTCGGTGACGTCGCAGTCGGCCGCCGCCGCCGATGCTTCGGTCGCCGTTCGAGCCGCCGAGGCCGAGCTCGACCAGCTCCTGGCCACGCCGGGCGCAGCCACCTCGGCCGCAGCCACCTCGGCCTCGGCCGACCCCGCCGACTTCCGACTCCGATCGGTCCTCCCGGCCGAGGTGTGGCGGGACGAGGTGGTGGCTGCGGCCAGGGACCGGATCCGGGACGGTGAGCTCGTCAAGGCGGTGCTTGCCAGGGAGCTGGTCCTGACCACCGACCGGCCGATCGACCCGGCGGCCGTGGTCCGCCGCCTGGCCCAGGTCTTCCCCGCCGCCGCCCTGTTCCTGGTCGACGACTTCGTCGGGGCCTCGCCGGAGTTGCTGGTGTCCCGGATCGATGACGTCGTCCGGGCCCACCCGCTGGCCGGCACTGCGGCCCGTTCCACCGACCCGCTGATCGATCAGCGAAACGTCGGCAACCTGCTCGCCTCGGACAAGGATCGGTGGGAGCACCGGATCACGATCGACTGGCTGCTTGACACGCTGTTGCCGTTCTGCTCCTACGTCGACGCCGAACCCGAGCCGTCGATCGTGACCCTGGCGAACGTGCATCATCTCGGGACCAGGGTCGAGGGGCGGCTCTCGTCCCCGGCGGCCCCGATCCTGGAGTTGGTCGCCGCCCTCCATCCGACCCCGGCGGTCGGTGGGAGCCCGGCCAAGGACGCCCTGGCCGTGATCGACGAGCTGGAGCGGGCGGCTCGGGGCCGATACGCCGGACCGACCGGTTGGGTCGACGGGGCCGGCAATGGTGAGTTTGCGGTCGCCATCCGGTCGGCTCAGCTCGGCGGGACCGAGGCCCGGTTCTTCGCCGGGGTCGGCGTGGTCGGGGACAGCGACCCGGCGGCGGAGCTGGCCGAGACCCGAGCCAAGTTCCGGGCCATGCTCGGCGCGCTGATCGTTCCCTGAGTCATCTGGCGCCGGCCACCGGTCTTCGACAATCCTCTACTGGAGGCCGGGAGGTCCCGGCCGACCACGACGCACGGGGGCAGGTATGGCGATCAGCATCGATCCCGAGACCGGACTGAAGCGGTTCGACACCCGGGCCGCGGTCGCCAGCGATCGGATCGCCGGGTCCGGGTACGGGATCACCGAGGATCGGGCGCTGAAAGAACTGCCGCCCCAGCCGCCGGGCGCCGTGTTCGATGCCGAGGAACAGGCCAGATACCGGGCGTTCAAGGAGGCCCGCCGGGGCGCCGCCGACTACATGGCCATGGAGGGCGAGTTCAGCCGGTACCTGGAGGACGTGTACTCGGCAGACCCGGTGCCCCGAGAGGCGCTGACCGACGAGTGCGAGATCCTGGTGGTCGGGGCCGGGTTCGCCGGGCTGCTCCTGTGGCACAAGCTCCGGGCCGCCGGGTTCGTCGACGTCCGGTTCTGCGAGAAGGGGGGCGATGTCGGCGGGACCTGGTACTGGAACCGGTACCCGGGCATCGCCTGCGATGTCGAGTCCTACAGCTACCTCCCGCTGCTCGAGGAGATGGGCTACATCCCGACGATGAAGTTCGCCTCCGGGTTCGAGATCCTGGAGTACTGCCAGTCGATGGCGACCAAATTCGGGTTCTATGACCGGTGCCTGTTCCACACCACCGTCGAGCGGACCGAATGGGACGAGGCGACCGGCCGCTGGACGGTCCGGACCGACCGGGGCGACGCCATGCGGGCCCGCTACGTCGTGCTGGCCAACGGCATCCTGACCAGCCCCAAGCTGGCCCGGATCGACGGGATGGAGACCTTCCGGGGCCAGTCGTTCCACACCTCTCGCTGGCGCTACGACATCGACCTGGCCGGCAAGTCGGTCGGGATCATCGGGACCGGGGCCACCGCAGTCCAGGTCATCCCCGAGATCGCCAAGGTGGTCGGTGAGCTCCACGTGTTCCAGCGGACCCCGTCGTCGATCGATGTCCGGGACCAGCGGGCGACCACCGACGAGGAGATGACCCAGTGGCGAACCGAGCCCGGTTGGGCCGTTGCCCGTCGAGCCAGGTTCGCCAAGATCGCCGCCGGTCGGACCGCGCTCCAGGGCAACGACGACTACCTGGCCGGCAAGGTCGACGACTACAAGGAACGCAAGCAGCACGCGACGAAGCTGTCCCAGGAGGAGCTGGTGGAGCGGCAGCTCAACACCAACTTCCGGATCATGGAGCAGATCCGGGCCCGGGTCGACGCCATCGTCGAGGACCCGGTGACCGCCGAGGCACTCAAGCCCTACTACCCCTACGGCTGCAAGCGCCCGACATTCCACGACGAGTACCTCCCGACCTTCAACCGCCCGAACGTCCACCTGGTCGACACCGCGCCCCTGGGCGTCCAGGAGATCAACGAGCGGGGCGTCGTCCACGACGGTGTCGAGTACCCGCTCGACGTGCTGATCTACGCCACCGGGTTCAGCTGGATGGCGACGTCCACGTTCAACATGGTCGTCGGCCGGGGCGGGCGCTCGCTCAGCGAGAAGTGGGACACCGAAGGCGTCGCCACGTTCCTCGGCCTGCACAGCGAGGGCTTCCCGAACCTGTTCATCGTGACCGGCCCCCAGGGCGGTGGCGGGAGCTTCAACTTCACCGACTCGATCGATGCCCACGCCGAGTACATCACCTGGATGATGACGACGATGCGGGACCGGGAGGTGTCGGTGGTCGACGTCGAGGAGGAGTGGGAGGAGCGGTGGTCTGCCCACTGCGCTCAGGCCGATCTGGCAACCGCCCCGCTGCGGGACTGCCTGTCGTACTACAACGGCGAGGGCGACGCCGCGCCCGGGAGCCTGGCGTACTACGGCGGCGGGAACTGGCACAAGCACCGCATCGCCGCCCAGGAGTCGCTGGAGGCCTACCGGTTCGAGGCCCGCTGAGGGCGGCCGGGCCGTTCACCGGTCGGCCTGTTCGCCGGTCGGGGCGGACTCAGCGCTCGACGGCGGCGATGATCGCCCGGTTGAGCTGGTCGTGGACCGCCACGTTGTCCGTCCGATCGGTTGTCGCCACCAGCACCCGGACCCCGCCAGCTCCGCCGTCGAGCCCACCGGTCCACGGCTCGGCCGGCACGCCGTGGGCCAGGCACAGGGCGATGAGATCGGTGCCGTGGGGCGTGCCGAACAGCTGCTCGAACCGGTCGGGGGCGACCTGGTCGGCCTGCGGGAGGAACGAGAAGATCCCGCCCCCGTCGTTGTCGACCACCACGATCGTCAGGTCGACGGCCCGCCGGCCGAGGGCGACCAGGCCGGGGCTGTCGTGGAGGAAGGCGACGTCGCCGATCAGCAGGGTGGTCGGGGCGCCGGAGAGGGCGACCCCGGTGGCGGTGGCCACCAGACCGTCGATCCCGTTGGCCCCCCGGCTGGCCAGGACCCGAACGTCCTGTCGGCCGGCGGCGAACCACTCGACGTCCCGGATCGGCATCGACGAGGCGACCACCAGGGTCCCGCCGGACGGCAAGCCGTCGACGACGGCCCGGGCCACGCCCGGTTCGCTGACCCGATCGTCTCGATCGATGGCAGCCAACTCCTCGGCGATGACCTTGTCTGCGACGGCATCGGCCCGGGCCCACCGCTCGGCCTCGGTGGCCGGCCGGTAGTCGGCCGGGATCCGAGTGGCCAGGCCCCTGGCCAACCCGGCCTCGGGCACGATCATCGAGGCGATCCGTTCCGGGTCGATCCATCGACCCCGGTCGACGGCGGCCACGATGTCGGCGTCGAGCCCGGCCAACCACTGGGACAGCGCCTTGCTTGCCGGCGGCTGACCAAGCCGGAGGACGACATCCGGTCTGGACGCAGCGGCGAAGGTCGAGGAGCGAAGCAGGCCGTCGAAGTGGGCGATCGCCCGGCCCTCGGCTCGGCATCCGGAGCGAGGGTCGGCCAGCACCGGCCAGCCGAGTCGTCGCCCGACGGCAAGGACGGCCGCAGGATCGGTGGTTCCGTGACCGGCGACGATCACCCCGGACAGCCCCCGGATCCGGGCCCACAGCCGGTCGAGCTCGGCATCGCCGATCGTCTCCTCGGCCCCGGTCGTCCGGCGGTCCAGGTGCCACGGCTCGTCACCGGGCCGACCGGGCGGGAGCGGCCCCGGTTGGCCGACCAGCGGGTCCCGGAAGCTCAGGTTGCAGTGGACCGGGCCGGCCACACCGGTGCCGCCCATCGCCGCCGCGACCGCCTGGGCGGCCAGGGACCGCCACGATCCCCGCATGGCCTCGTTCGGGACGCCGGGCTCCACGAACTGCCGGACCGACCGGCCGTACAGCCCGGTCTGGTCGACCGTCTGGGGTGCTCCGGTCTGCCACAGTTCCGGCGGTCGATCGGTGGTGACGACCAGCAGCGGGACCGCAGACAGGTCCGCTTCGATCACGGCGGCGTGGAGGTGGGCGGCCGCCGTTCCCGAGGTGCACGTCACCACGGTTGGCCGGCCGGTCGCCATGGCGTGGCCGAGCGCGGCGAAGGCGGCCGACCGCTCGTCGTGGAACACGTCGAGGGCCAGCCGGTCGTCCCCGGCCAGAGCCAACGCCATCGGGGTCGACCGGGAGCCGGGGGCGGCGACGGCCCGGGTCACCCCGGCCCGGACCCACTCGTCGACCAGGGTGGCGCAGAACGTGGCAGCGGTGTCCGACATCGATGCCAACCGTACCGGGTCGGCGCCGCCCGGCTCGGCTCCGGCCGAACGCTCAGCGATCGCCGATCGCCCGGAGGTGGTCGACGACGGCGGCCGCGGTTGCCTCCGGGGCCTCCAGATGGACGGCGTGGGTGCCGGGGATCGTGACCAGCCGGGCCGGGGCGGCCCGGCACGACGCCACCAGGCGGTGTCCGAGGGCGGTGAACTTGTGGTCGTCTGCGCCGGCGATGACCAGGACCGGGATCTCGATGCCGGCCAGCCGATCCCACAGCGGCGCCTGGGTTCCGGTCCCGCAGCGCCGGAGGCTGGCGGCCAGCCCGTCGGCCCGGTTGCGGAGCCGGGCCGGCGTTGCCGCCGCCTGCTCGTCCAGACCGGCGAACAGCGGCAGGTTCAGCCACCGGTCGAGGAATGCGGGGAGGCCCTCGGCCTCCAGCCTGGTGGCCAGGGCCTCGTCGGCCGCCATGCGGTCGGCCCGATCGGCTGGGTCATCAAGCCCGGCGGTCGCCCCGATCAGGACCAGACCGCTGACCGCAGCCGGGTGGCTGAGCGCGGCGTGGAGCGCGACCCGACCGCCCATCGAGTAACCGACATAGACGCCGCGGCCGCCGGCCTCGACCGACAGGTCGGCCGCCGTCTCCAGGTCGGCATCGTCGTGGCCGGATCGGCCGTGCCCCGGGGCGTCCACGAGGACCAGGTCGGCGTGGTTGGCCAACCGGTCGGCGAAGGGGCCCCAGCCGTCGACGTTCTGGGTGAACCCGTGGAGCAGGACCAGCCGGTCGGCGGCCGAGCCGGAGCCGGAGCGGCCGTCGGCTCGGGAAACCGTTCGGTGGTGGAGGGCCATGGCCGGTCAGTCTAGGGATCGATGGGACCGCCGGCCGGGCCGCTCCTGCCCGCCAGAGGCTCCCCCTCAGCGGCGGCGGATGAGGGCCCGGTCGATCAGGTGGCCCGCCACCACGTCTTGGTCCGGCGGCGGGGCCACGCCCGGTCCGCCTGGCACGGTGAGCCGCCCGTCGGCCAGGGTCAGATCGGGCCAGGGGTCGGCGGCCAACCACCGCCCGGCCGGCGACAGGTCACCGGTCAGCGCGAAGCCAGGAAGGGCGGCCAGCGCCGCCAGGGCGTGGCGACCGAGCCCCGTCTCCAGCATCCCGCCGGCGGTCGCCACCACCCCGGCGGCCAGGCACCGGTCGTGCAGATCCCGGGCCACCGTCACTCCGCCCACCCGCCCCGGCTTGATCGACAGCCCGGTCATCGCCCCGGCGCCGGTCACCGCCTCGAAGTCGGCGACCGAGGCCACCGCCTCGTCGGCAACCACCGGGACCGCCGACCCGGCCCGGTCGAGCTCGGCGATCAGCCGGGCGGCGTTGGCCCGGTCCTCGGGCGGGAACGGCTGCTCGAGCGACGATGCGCCGGCCTCGGCGATGGCGAGCACGGCGGTCACCGGGTCGGTCCGCCCGGTCGGCCGGAACGCCCCGTTGGCGTCGGCGTGGATCGCCAGTCCCGGCACCGCGTTGGCCACTGCAGCGACCAGGTCGACGTCGTGGCCCGGCTCGACTTTGACCTTGCATCGGCGATAGCCCTCGTCGGCGAGTCGACCGACCGCCGCCACCGTCCGCTCGACCGTGTCCAGGCCGAGGCTGACGCCGGCCGCCACCGTGTCCGGCACCCCCGGCCCCGCCGGTCCGGCCAACCAGTCGGCCAGCGATCGACCCCTGGCGGTGAGGGCGGCATCCAGGATGGCCAGCTCGGCGGCAGAGCGGGCCATCGGGCGGTCGTCGGCGATCGCCAGCGCCGGATGGAGCGGGATCGGGTCGGTCGGATCGTTGCCGACCGTTGCGTGGTCGGTGACCAGCGCCGGCGCCAGATCGTCGACCAGGGTCCGGAACCCGCCGACCGCCGACTCGGCGGTGTAGGTGGCGGCCGGGAGGGCCGAGCACTCGCCCCAGCCCTCGCCGTCCGGTCCTGTGACCCGGACGATAGACACCGTGCGGACCGTGGTGGTCCCGTGGCTGGCCACGAACGGCTCGGTGAGCGGCAGTTCGAGCAGCAGGACCTCGACCTCGGTGATCTCCATCGAGGCCAAAGCCTAGGGGCCCGACGGTCGCCGGCGATCGGTCGGCCGGGATCGGCGCCGTCGCAGGTCATCGCCCGTTGTCGGCGCGATCACTCGCCCGGTCCCCTAGAGTGACGCCCGCCGGGCAACCAAACCGTCCGGTGCCGAATCGTCAGCGAAGTCCGGTGAGAACCCGGCGCTGTGCCGCAACTGTGATCACGCCGAGCGCGTGGAGCCAGGTCGCCTGACGGGATCGGTTGACACGAAGGTCCTCGGAACAAGGCACCTCGTCGGCATGCGCCTGCGGTCTGTCCTCCGAGCGAATGGAGGTACCAGACATGACGCATCACCCATCGATCCGCCGCCCGATCGGCCTGTTGGCGATCCTGCTCGCGCTGGCCATGGTCGCCGCAGCCTGCGGCTCGGACGACGACGGCGCCGCCGCGCCAGAAGGGGCGAGCAGCAGCACATCGGCCGAGACCGGTCGGTCGAGCGAGGACGGTGCCGGCGAGGACCCGGCCGCCGCCGAGATCGCCGAGGACACAGCGGACGAGACCACGGCCGGGGGTGAGGAGACAGCGGATGAGGCCGTGGCCGAGGCCGGCTTCCCGATCGACGTCGAGACGTCGAGCGGCACGGTGACGATCGCCGAGCAGCCGAGCCGCATCGTCTCGTTGTCGCCGACTGCGACCGAGATCCTGTTCGCCGTCGGTGCCGGCGACCAGGTGGTCGCCGTCGACATCTTCTCCAACCATCCGGCCGACGCACCGGAGGGCACCCTTGATGGCTTCACCCCAGACCTGGAGGCGATCCTGGCCACCGAGCCGGACCTGGTGGTGGCGACCGGACTCCCGGAGGACATCACCGCCGGACTCGAGAGCGCCGGCGTGGTCGTCATGTTCAACCCGGCCGCAGCGTCGTTCGACGACACATTCGACCAGGTGGCCCAACTCGGCGAGGCGACCGGCAACCTCGACGGGGCCGCTGCGGTCAATGCCGAGATCCGGGCCGGGATCGAGGAGGTCCTGGCCTCGCTCCCGACGGACGGAGCAGACCCGGTACGGGTGTTCCACGAGATCGACGACTCGTTCTACACCGCGAGCTCGGCCTCGTTCATCGGCCAGGTCTACGCCGAGATGGGCTTCGAGAACATTGCGGACCCGCTCGACGACGGGTCCGGGTTCCCCCTGATCGACGGTGAGAGCATCATCGCCGCCGACCCGACCCTGATCGTCTTCACCGACCAGGTCGGCTACGGGGTCGACGAGATCACCGCTCGCCCCGGCTGGGACCAGACCACGGCGGTGGCGTCCGGCAACGTCGTCCAGGTCGACGCGGACATCGCCTCCCGGTGGGGCCCCCGCATCGTCGAGTTCATGCAGGCCATCGCCGACACGCTGCTGGTCAGTTCCTGACGGTGGAGGCGGCTCGACCAGTCACCTGGTCGGTGGAGACATCGACCGGGCGGGCCTTCCGCCTGCCGGTCCTGGCCGTCCCGGTCGGCCTGGTCCTGCTTGCCGGGTCGCTGCTCATCGCCATCTCGTTCGGATCGAGCGACATCCCGTTCGGGGCGGTGGTGACGGAGCTGGCCGGGGCGATCCCCGGCATCGGGGTCGAGTCCGGCCTGACCGAGGCCGAGCGAACGATCCTGTGGCAGTGGCGGCTCCCCCGGGCGGTGCTCGGGGCCCTGGTCGGTGCGGCGCTTTCGCTCGGCGGGGCCACCTATCAGGGGGTGTTTCGCAACCCGCTGGCCGACCCCTATCTCCTCGGTGTCGCCGCCGGGGGCGGACTCGGCGCCACGCTGGCGATCGTCTCGGGCGCAGACGTCGGGTGGGGCCCGTTCCACGCCGTGCCGGCCGCGGCCTACATCGGCGCGCTGGTGGCCATCACCGTGTCGGCCGGGGTCGGCTTCGGGACCTCCCGGTCCGCGGCCTCGCTGCTGCTGGCCGGCGTCGCCGTCTCGGCGTTCCTGACTGCGGTGCAGACCTACGTCATGCAACGAAACACCGACATCCTGGTCGAGGTCTACACCTGGATCCTCGGCCGGCTCGGCACGTTCGGCTGGTCGGAGGTCACCATGCTCGGGCCATACGTTGCGATCTGTGCGGCGGTGATCCTCAGCCTCCGGCGTCAGATCGACGTGCTCCAGCTCGGCGACGAGGAGGCCACCGCCCTCGGGGTACCGGTGGTCCGGCTCCGGCTCATCCTCATCGCCACCGCATCGCTGATGACGGCGGCGGCGGTTGCGGTCAGTGGCCTGATCGGTTTCGTCGGCATCGTGGTGCCGCACGCGGTCCGGCTGGTGGTCGGGGGGACCTACCGGACCGTGTTGCCCCTGTCGGCCATCGGCGGCGCGGTCTTCCTGGTGCTCGCCGATGTCGGCGCCCGCAACGCCGCCACCGGGGCCGAGCTGCCGATCGGGGTCGTCACCGCGTTCCTCGGGGCGCCGTTCTTCGCCTTCATCATGTGGAGCCGTCGGGGGTCGTTCCGGTGAGCGTCTCAACCGGGCGGGCCGCCATCCGGCTGGACCGGGTCACCGTCGGCTACGGCGGCCCGCCGGTCGTCAGGGACCTCGGTCTGACCGTCGAGCCGGGGGAGTGGCTGGCCCTGATCGGACCGAACGGGGCCGGCAAGTCGACCGTGCTGAAGGCGCTGGTCGGGGTCCTTCGGCACGAGGGGACGATCGAGATCGACGGGGCCACGCACCGCGGTCGAGCCGGCGCCGGCCGCCAGATCGGCTATGTGCCCCAGCAACCGACCCTCCCGGCCGGCATGACAACGGCCGAGTACGTCCTGCTCGGGCGGACCGCCCACCTCGGGTGGTTCGGCTCCGAGACCGCGGCCGACCGGCACCGGGTCGGCGAGGTCCTGGCCGAGCTCGGCCTGGAAGATCTGGCCGGCCGGCCGGTCGATCGACTGTCCGGCGGCGAGGCCCAGCGGGCCGCCCTGGCCCGGGCCCTGGTCCAGGACACGGCGGTGTTGGCCCTCGACGAGCCGACAAGCGCCCTGGACCTGGCCAACCAGGTCGGCATCCTGGAACTGGTCGACCGGCTCCGGCGCCAGCGGGGTCTTGCGGTGGTGACCGCCATCCACGACCTGTCGACCGCCAGCCGGTTCGCCGACCGGGTGGCGCTGCTTGACCAGGGCACCCTGGTCGCCGCCGGAACGACCCGGGAGGTTCTGACCGAGGAGCTCCTGACCACCCACTACCGCATCCCGGTGTCGGTGCTCGACGGGCCGGACGGCGGCCTGGTCGTCGTCCCGCTCCGAGCCACCTGACCGGCCCGAACCGGGCACGCCAGACCGACTACGACCCCCAACCGACCGAACGGAGAACCAGACCATGTCAGACATCCCGAGCGACGCCCAGACCCCGGCCGAGGAACCACCGGTCGAGGGACCGGACACCGGCGGGTTGGCCACCGCCCGATCCCTGGTCCTGGTCAACACCGGCCACGGCAAGGGCAAGTCGACCGCCGCGTTCGGCACCGTCCTCCGAGCGGTGGCCCGGGACTGGCCGGTGGCGGTCGTCCAGTTCCTCAAGAGCGGCGACTGGCAGGTCGGGGAGGAGAAGATCTGCCGTCAGCTCGGCGTCGACTGGTTCGCCGAGGGCGACGGCTTCACCTGGAACTCAGACGACCTCGACCAGAGTCGAGCGATGGCCCAGGGGGCCTGGGACCACGCAAAGAGCCTGCTGGCCGGTGACCACTACCGGCTGGTGGTGCTCGATGAGATCAGCTACGCCATGAACTGGGACTGGATCGACACCACGGACGTCGTGGCCGCCCTGAGCGGCCGGTCCGAGCGGTGCAGTGTGGTCCTGACCGGCCGGGACATGCCGGAGCCGGTCATCGAGGTGGCCCACACCGTGACCGAGATGCGCAAGGTCAAGCACGCCTTCGACGGGGGCATCGTCGCCAAGAAGGGCATCGACTACTGAACACCCGCCGGCGGTTCGGCCCGTGGCTACGATGGCCCGAGCCGAGCCGACCGGGAGCCACTCGCCAATGACCGACGGACCAACCGAGACCGACGCTCCCCTGATCGGTGTGGTCATGGGGAGCCAGAGCGACTGGGCGACCATGCGGGAGACGACCGTTCTCCTCGACGAGCTGGCGATCGCCCACGAGACGAAGATCGTGTCCGCCCACCGGACCCCGGACCGGTTGTGGGAGTACGGCCGGACCGCAGCGGACCGCGGGCTGCGGGTCATCATCGCCGGCGCCGGCGGCGCCGCCCATCTCCCGGGGATGCTGGCATCGAAGACCGTCGTCCCGGTGATCGGTGTCCCGGTCAAGTCCAGCGCACTGAGCGGCCTGGACTCGCTGCTGTCGATCGTCCAGATGCCCCGGGGATTCCCGGTGGCGACCATGGCCATCGGGCCGGCCGGGGCCCAGAACGCGGCCCTGATGGCGGCCGCCATCCTCGGGGTGGCCGACCCCGCCGTCGCCGAGCGCCTCGACCGCTGGCGGACCGCGCTGTCCGATACGGTGGCCCATGCACCCCTGGATGACTGAGCGGTGAGGTCATGACCGCCCCGCTGTCGACGATCGGGATCCTCGGCGCCGGCCAGTTGGCGATGATGCTGGCCGAGGCCGCCGCCGACCTCGGGGTCCGGACCCACGTCTACGCCCCGGGCCAGGCGCTGCTGCGCCCGGTCGGGGATCGACTGGTCGTCGGCGAGCTCGACGATGCCGCCGCCCTTGCCCGGTTTGCCGACGAGGTCGACGTGATCACCTTCGAGACCGAGAACGTCACCATCGAGCCGGTGATGGCGGTTGCGGAGCGGACGCTGGTCCGTCCGTCGCCCGAGGTGGTTGCCATCGCCCAGGATCGGTTGGCGGAGAAGCGGTTCGTGGCCTCGCTCGGCCTGGGAACCGCACCGTTCGCCCCGATCGGGCCAGACCCGGCCGGCCGGGCCACCAGCCCGGCCGATGCGGTGGCTGCGGTCGGTGGGCCCGCCATCATCAAGACCCGGCGATTCGGCTACGACGGCAAGGGCCAGGTCCGGATCGATGGGCCAGACGCCGCGGCCGAGGCGTGGCGGACCCTCGGTGAGGTGCCATGCATCGCCGAGGGGTTCGTCCCGTTCGACACCGAGATCTCCGTCGTCGCCGCCCGGGCTCTCGACGGCTCGTTCGTCCCGTTCGACCCCGGCCTCAACCAGCACCGGGACGGGGTGCTGGTCCGGACCACGGTCCCGGCGCCGGTCCCGGCCGCTGCCGTGGCCGCCGCGGTCGAGGCGGCCAGGGCGATCCTCGATGCGGTCGACTACATCGGCGTTGCCGGCATCGAGTGTTTCGTCGTCGGCGAGGAGATCCTGATCAACGAGATCGCCCCTCGGGTCCACAATTCCGGCCACTGGACCCAGCTCGGCTGTGCCGCATCCCAGTTCGAGCAGCACGTGCGGGCCATCACCGGTCGGCCCCTGGCCGGCGGTCACCGTCACGTCGACGTCGAGATGACCAACCTGCTCGGCCACGACGTGGACGACCTCGGCCCGCTACTGGCCGACCCCGCCGCCTCGATCATCCTCTACGGCAAGGCCGAGGTGAGAGCGGGCCGCAAGATGGGCCACGTCAACCGGCTGCTGCCCGCTCCCTGAACCGGCTCAGCGGCGGCGGGCGAGTCGGGGCGTCGTCGTGTGCTGGAACACCGAGGCACAGAACCAGACGCAGCCGAAGACCGCGACCGGCTGCCAGAACTCGGGACTCCAACGGTCGACCAGTTCGTATCCGAGCCCGCGGCCGAAGGCCAGGGCGGTCACCAGCGTGGCGGCGACCTGCCACCGGCGGGAGTATCCGAAGAGGCCGACCGCCTCGCCGACGAAGGCCACCGTGCCCGGCAGCGAAAGGAGCCAGATGGCGGCCGGGTCCCAGCCGGCTGGCCACAGCGGGAGGCCCGCCGCGGCCAGGAAGGCGACCACGAACCCCAGCGGGTAGAGGGCGGCGCATCGCCGGCAGATGTGGCGGTGGCCGACCTTGACGCAGCGATCGGCGTAGTGCTCTGGCCAATGGTGGCTCAACCACAGGGTCCGCCTGGCCTGCCGGTCCCGATTCTGCCTGGCGATCTCGGCCAGGCGGGCTTCGAAACGAAGGTCGGCGCCGGTGGTCATCGGTTCCCATCGGTCGGTGTGACGAAAATCCAAGACGACGGCACCGGAAGGTTCCTATGATCCGAGTGACGGTGCATGCGGCTGCCCGGAGGGGAGTCGGCCGCCGGTATCGGAGGAGGAGACGATGTCGTCGAACTCGATTCGCACCATGGATCGCCGCGATCTGATCTGGATCGTCGTCGGGGCGCTGATGGCCGGTGTGTTCGCCCTGGTTGCCTATGACCAGCTGTTCAACCTGCACTTCAACGCCTGGCGGTTGTACGAGAACACGCCGAGCACCGAGCCGTTGGCCGAAGCGCTTCGGGGCCCGGTCACCGGTTGGTACCGGCCACTCTCGCTGGTGGTGAGCGTCGTCGCCGGTCTGGCGTCGACCGTGCGGGCCATCCGAGGTGCTTGGCGGCCACTCGCGTCGCTGGTGCTGGTCATCCTCGGCACGATCGTCGGCATCGAGGTGACCCAGTCCGCCGGGCAGCTGGCCACCCCGACCTCGGAGGTGGATTCGGTGGCGGCGATCAGCGTGGTGTGGACCGCACTGATCGGCATCGGGCCGCTGCTGGTCCTGCTGGTGGCCGCCGTCGGGTTGGCCAAGGATCGGGTCCAGGCCGCCCCGGTGGCCCAGGCCCTCACCGCCGCCTGAGCCGCCGGTCGGTTTCGGCCGGCGGGTGATTTCACCCTGGATCGGGGCCTGATGGCCCGGTCTTCGGCCCGGGAGATCCGCTCAACCAAACGGCGCCGCCGCATCATGTTGCGGTTCGGCATGGTTCGACACGGTGGTGGTCATGCCACCACCACCACGAATCCGTGTCCTTGTCGTTGTCGCGTTCGCGCTGGTGGCGGCGATGGTGTTGCCACTGGTGGCCGCCCCGGTCGCCGCCGTCCCAGCCGCCCCGGGGGACCGGCCGGTCGTGTACCTGACCTTCGATGACGGCCCGGGGCCGACGACGCCGGCCTTCCTGGATCTGCTTGCCGGCTACGGGATCGAGGCCACGTTCTTCGTCACCGGTCGGGCGGTGACCGCCAACTCGGCGACCGCCCGCCGGATCGTTGCCGAGGGCCACGGGATCGCAAACCACACCTGGAACCACCCCCGACTCACCACGCTTGCCGACCAGGCGATCCGGGCCGAGTTCGACCGGACGACCGAGACGATCATCGCAACGACCGGCGTGGCACCGGTCTGCTACCGGCCGCCATACGGGGCGACGAGCGCCAGGGTCCACGCCCAGGCGGTCGCCGCCGGGTTGGCGAACGCCCAGTGGACGACCGGCCGGGCAGACAGCCACTGGGGTCTGTGGGACATCGACACCAACGACTGGCGGCCGAGCCTCCGGTCGACCACGTGGTCCGAGGCCGCCATGCGGCGTCAGCTGGACCGAGCCGCCGACGGCGACACCATCCTGCTCCACGACGGCTTCAGCCCCCGGCCCCGCAGCCTGCGGGTGCTGGCCGGTTGGCTGGCGGACAACCACGACCGCTACGACTTCCGGGTCCTCCCCGGCTGCGATGGTGTGCCGGTCCCGCCGGTCGAACCGGCCATGGACGACGACGCCCCCGAGACCTGGCATCGGTTCCGGATCGCCAGGCTCTACCGGGCCTACTTCGACCGGGCGCCGGACCCCGAGGGGTGGGAGTTCTGGATCCGCGAGCATGCGGCCGGGGCGTCGCTGGCCGACATCAGCTGGTCGTTCGCCGACAGCTCGGAGTTCACCGCCGCCGGGGCGCTCGACGACGAGGCGTTCGTCCGCTTCGTCTATGCCCAGGTCCTCGATCGGGAGCCGGACGACGACGGGTTCACCTACTGGCTGGATCAGCTGGCCGGCGACACCGACCGGGGCGAGTTGGTCCTGTTCTTCTCGGACAGTGAGGAGTACATCGCCCGGACCCTGGCGGTGCAGACCGGGGACTGCCACGACGGCGACGTCGTGACCAGTCACCGTTGCCTGGCGGAGCGGCTGCCAAGCTACAACTGGAACTGACGGTCTGGAACCGACCGGGAATTGGCCGAACACCAGACCCACCCGGCCCCCTAGTGGTGGGGCGGCCGGGGCGGCGGGTTGGGTTGGCGTTGAGTTGGGGGCCCGGTCCGCTCTCTAGACAGTCACGGACCGGAACCCCCGATGCGCACGTGACGACACTATCGAACGCACGTTCGTTCGACAACCCGGATCGAGAGTGCCCGGCGGGTTCAGGCCAGGCCGCGGCGCAACGCTGCTGCGCTGCGAGTCAGGTCCGTGACCGGGTCTGCCGGGTCCGGAAAGAAGGCAAGGGCGTCGACCCCGGCGGCGGCCATCCGCTCCACATAGGCCGCCGCGTCGTCCGGGTCGCCGACGGCGGCGATCTGATGCCACCAGTCGGCCGGCATCCCGTCGACGGCGGCCGGCCAGCCGACCTCGGCCGCCCGTTCCGCCAGCTCGTCGAAGAACGGCGCCATCCGAAGCGACGGCGCCGGGTCGACACAGGCCTCGGCCAGGATCGGGCCGAAGATCCGGCGCATCCGGTCCCCGTCCGGGGCGATGGCCATCGCGGCGAAGACCGTGAGCCGGTGGGGTGTCGCAACCGGCGGTGCAGCCCCGCCGGCCGGCGTCCCCTCGGCGACCCTGGCCGCGGCCCAGGCCACGTAGCTCGGACTGACGAAGTCGGCCAGGATCGTTCCGTCAGCCACCCGGCCGGCAGCGGCCAGCGATTTCGGCCCCCGAACGCCGGCCGACACCGGTGGGGCCGGCGTCGGCGGCCGGTCGAGCGCCACCGCGTCCAGCGAGACGTACCGGCCGGACACGGTGACCTCCTCGCCGGCCAGGAGCCGCCGGACCGCCTCGATCGTCTCGGTCAGTGCGGCAAGCGGGCTGTCCCGGCGTTCGTTCATCTGGGCCATCCAGGACTGGACGCCGTGGCCGATGCCGGCATGGAACCGGCCGGGGCCGAGCCCGGCCAGGGTGGCGATCTCCATGGCGGTGACGGCCGGGTTGCGAGCCACCGCCGGCATGATCCCGATGCCGACCCCACTCGACTCGGTCGCGGTCAGCGCTGCGGCGGCCAGGCTCGGCCCTGCGGTGTAGAAGCAATCCTCGATCACCCAGAACTCGTCGTACCCGGCGGTCTCGGCCGCCCTGGCCTGGTCGATCGCGGCCGCCGGCGAGTGTTCACGGTGGAGGCAGGCGCCGATCTGCATGGTCATGACGGCCGGTCGTTCATGGTGGTCTCCGTTTCGCCCCGCTCGGTTTGCCCCAAGCCTAAGGTGTGGCCATGACAACCATCTTCAGTCGGATCATGGCCGGCGACATCCCGTCCCGCATGGTGTGGGAGGACGACCACTGCGTGTCGTTCCTCGACGTTCGACCGCTGTCCGCCGGCCACTGCCTGGTCGTGCCCCGGGTCGAGGTCGACCGCTGGACCGATCTGCCGGCCACGACTGCGGGCCATCTGATGACCGTGGCCCACGCCATCGGCCAGGCCCAGACCGAGGTGTTCTCACCGGCCCGGATCGGGCTGTTGATCGCCGGCTTCGAGGTGCCCCACGCCCACGTCCACGTGTTCCCGGTCGGCTCGATGGCCGACTTCGACTTCGCAAACGCCGACACCGAGCCGGACCAGGCGGCGCTCGACGGCCACCTGACCTCGCTGCGGGCCGCGCTGTCGGCCGCCGGGCACGCCGGGGTCTCGTCCCGCTGAGGGCCCGCTGACGAGCGGCCGGCTCTCGGACGGTGCGGCCTCAGTCGGCGGCCCGGCTCCGCAACCTCGCGGCGCCGATCAGGGCCGCAGCCGCCACCCCGGCGCCAACCGCAGCCACCGTGGTCAGGCGGCCGCCGGGACGGTCGTCACCGGCTGCCGGCATGGCCTGGCCGGCCTCGGCCTCGGCCGAGGGCGTTGACGTCGTCGCTGTCGTCGCGGCCTCGGTGGTGGTCGATCGCTCGGCCGGGACCAGGACCACGGCGTCGTCCGTTGTGGTCGCCGGGTTCAGCGAGCGTGCCGCAGCATCGATGGTGGCAACGACCTCGGTCGGCAGGTCCCGCTCGAGCAGGCCGTAGACCGCATCCCCGGGGCAGGTGGTCTGTGACATGTCCCGGTGGCCGGCGATGGTCCTGGCCGTCACCTCGGTGCCGGCCGGCCAGCGATTGGAGCCTCGGGACACGAACCGGGTGGTGGCGCCTGGCGTCGGGTCGACGTCGTGGCGGACCGCCAACCAGGCCAGGAGGGCCACCAGCGAGGTCTGGGCCTCGGCCGTGATCGGCGTCTCCCGGTGGTCGCCGATAAGGCTGCACAGCAGGGCGTGACCCTGGCTGCCGCCGGTGGCATCGCCCCGGACCGCACCGGCCAGGGAACCGGCTCTGGCCTCCCAGATCCCACCGAACCGATCGATGAAGAAGTTGTAGGCGACGTCCGGCCAGCCCTTCTCCGGCCCGGTGTGGAACCGGTGGAAGCTGCGGATCTGGCCCGCCACGTCCTCGGCCCCGTAGTCGTTTGGCGAGGCGGTGTGATGGACGAGCAGGAACCGGACGTCGTCCTCCGGCTCGATCGTCCCGGTCACCGGCAGGTCGGCGCCCCAGGCGTCCCGAGGCATGATCGCCGGCCGCAGCGCCTCGGCCAGCGCAACCGGATCGACCGCCGTCGGTTGGGGTGTCTCGGCCGTCGCCGGGTCTGGCACACCGGCAACCGCCAGCCCGAACGCGCCGGCGCCGAGGCCGAGGGCCTGGCGGCGGGACAGGGTGCCGGCACCGTCGACCGGTCCGGGTCTGTTGGTCCGATGGCGGTCGGTCGTCACCCGACCAGTCTAGGGAGCGGCGACCGGTCGGACCGGTCGACGCTGCGGCCGATCGCCATGCTCCGGCGGTGCCGGTCCGGTGCTCGTCCGCTGTCCGCCGATTCGTCGCCGACCTACGATGGACGGATGGGGACGCTCGAGATCGGATGGAACGCATCGGTGCCGCCGAATGGCAGAACCGACCGGTCCGGTGCGGCAACCGCGGCGTCGAACGACAACCCGCTCGGGCTGGCAACCGTGCCGGGCGAGGTCGAGATCGAGACCACCCCGGAACACCTGAACCTGGTCGCCGGTGACCCGAGATGTGCCGGCTGGACCCGGACCTACGACGACCCGGGCGTGACCGCCCTCCGGACCAGGCTTCGGGAACGCAACGGCATCCCCGGCCTCGAGGTCCTGGAGCCGGACGAAGTCGACCGGGCGGCCGAGTTGTTCCATCGCGACGGCTTCGTGGCGATCCGCAACGCCTTGGCACCGGACCATCTGGCCGCTCTCCGGCTGGCCGCCGATGAGGTGGTCACCTCGCTCAAGCAGGCCGACCCGGAAGGTTCGGTCGGTGGCGGGGCCGGTGGCTTGCCCCATCGATACTCGTTCGGCGGGACGTCTGCGTCTCGCCACATGTTCCACCGCCCCGAGTGGTGCGGGCTGATCGATCTGCCGACGACCACCCCGATCCTGACCGCCATCTTCGGCTCGTCTGACTATGCGGTCTATGGCGCCGGCGGCGACCTGGCGCTTCCCGGGGCCATCGAGTACCAGGGCCTCCACTCCGACAACGTCTGGACCGAGCTCCATGACCCGGTGGGTGGCGTCAGCATGCGGGACCTCCCGGTGCCGGTGATCCACATCAACTTCCCCCTGGTCGACCTCACGGCGGAGAACGGCCCGATTCGCCAGATCCCGGGGACCCACCGGTCGCGGGCCCCGATCCCGGCATTGGCAGACGAGCCGGAGTGGATGCGGCTCAGTACCGTGTGCCCCCTGCCGGCCGGCTCGGCCATCATCCGAGACGCTCGATGCTGGCACGGCGGAACCCCGAACCTGTCTCGGGAGGTCCGGGCCATGCCGAATGTCGAGTATCTGGCGCCATGGTTCCGGAGCGAGGCACTGATCCGGTCGATGTCGTACCGGATGTGGCAAACGCTGAGTCCCCACGCCCGTCGGCTCAGCCGATACATCGTTTGCGACCGGGACGAGCCGGTCGTCGGCGCCGGTATCAACCATCCTCGCCGGGCGGACCGGGACCGGATCCGGGAGGCCCAGCTGGCGGCAATGGACCCCGAGGACGCCGCCGCCTACCGGCTCCGGGGGTGAGCGGCCGGCCCCGGCCGCAGTCGGGGCGGATGGCTCGAACGGGTGGAATGGCCGGCCCCTGAGGCTAGAAAGAACCGGTCATGACCTCCGGTTCCGCCATCGAGACCCCCGTTCGGCCCCCGTCGACCCGCCGCCGGCGGTTTGCCGGTCGCCTCGCCGCCCTGGTCGCCGTCGTCCTGTTGGCCGTCGGCTGCTCAAGCGGCCCGGGAACCAAGGCGGAGATGATCGACGTACTGTCCCGGGACGGTGCGTTCACCGAGGGGCAGGCCACCTGTATCGCCGATGCGGTGTTCGACCGCTACGGCGACGACGAGGAGGCGCTCGGCAAGATCTCGGCCGCAGACTCGTTCGAGCTGTTCGACACGGCGGACGGGATTCCCGGCTTCAGCGAGTTCTTCACCGACACGGTTCAGGGCTGCGCCCCCACCGGTCCGACAACCGGCTGACCCCGCCCGGCCGGCCTCCCTCCCATCCCGCTGCGGGGCCGTCAGGGCTCGTTGCCGCCGGCGAACCGGGCACCGTCGACGATCTCGTAGTCGTAGCCCTGCTCGGCCAGGAACCGTTGCCGGCGGCCGGCCTGCTCCTGCTCGACCGTATCCCTGGTCACCAGGCTGTAGAAGTGGGCCTGGCGGCCGTCCTGTTTCGGGCGGAGGATCCGCCCCAGGCGTTGTGCCTCCTCCTGCCGGCTGCCGAAGGTCCCGGAGACCTGGATCGCAACCGAGGCCTCCGGGAGGTCGAGGCTGAAGTTCGCCACCTTCGACACCACGAGCCGAGCAAGGCGCCCGTCCCGGAACCGGTCGAACAGGTCCTGGCGCTCGGCGGTCGGGGTGTCGCCGGTGATCAGCGGCGCCCCGATCCGCTCCGAAACCGCGGCCAACCCGTCGAGGTAGGTGCCGATGACCAGTGCCGGCTCGTGCGGGTGGCGGGCGAGGATGGCGGCCGCGGTGTCGATCTTGGCCGCCACCGTTGCGGCGACGGCCGCCTTCGATCGCTGATCGGCCCGGGCGTGGGCCATCCGCTCCTCGTCGGTTGCCACCACCCGGACTTCGACGCAGCGGGCCGGGGCGATCCACCCCTGGAGCTCCAGTTCGGCCCATGGCACGTCGAACCGCTTCGGCCCGACCAGCGTGAACACGTCCGCCTCCCGGCCGTCCTCTCGTACGAGGGTCGCGGTCAGGCCGAGGCGACGCCTGGCCTGGATGCCGGCGGTGAGGTTGAACACGGCGGAGGGCAGGAGGTGGACCTCGTCGTAGACCACGAGACCCCAGTCGCCGCCCTGGATGAGGTCGAGGTGCCGGTACCGGCCGTCCCGCCTGGTGGCCAGGATCTGGTAGGTGGCGACCGTGATCGGCCGGATCTCCTTGGACCCGGCGGTGTAGGCACCGATGTCCGTCGGCTCGATCGTGGCGAAACGGGTCAGCTCCCGCCGCCACTGCGTCAACGAGGCCGCCCCGGTGGTGAGGATCAGGGTGTTGGTCCCGAGCGCCGCGGCAGCAGCGATGGCGGTGATCGTCTTGCCGGCCCCGCACGGGAGGACGACCACCCCGGTCCCGCTCGGCAGCCAGGAGTCGACCGCCTGACGCTGGTATGGCCGGAGGGCGACGTCCGGTCGGAGGTCGAAGGCGAAGGCGGTCCCGGGGCTGAGGGCGGCCCGGTCGTCCGCCGGCCAGCGACGTTCGGTCAGCAGCTGCTTCAGCCGGCCCCGATCCGTGCCGTCGACTGCGACCGACCGATCGTCGACCCGGTCACCGAAGACCTCGGCCAGGCGCCGGTCTGCTGCCAGCTCGTCGAGTAGGGCCGCCTGATCGGCCCGCAGGACGAGCTGGTCGAGCGGGCCCCCCGCCGTGGCCGGCGACGGGACCGCGGGCGGGGCCGACTCGATCACCAGCCGGCCGAACCGGCCCATCGTCTCCTCGATCCGGTCGATGGTGGCCCGAGGGATCGGGCTGGTCGTGTGGGTCCGGAGTGTGGCGATGGCGTGCTCGGCGTCGAGCCCGGCCGCCTTGGCGTTCCACAGACCGAGGTCGGTCAACCGGTAGGTGTGGACGTGATCCGGAGACCGTTCCAGCTCGGCGAATCTGGCAAGCCCGGCCCTGGCCGCCTCCGCACCGGGATGGTCGACCTGCAGGAGCAGGGTGTCCGGTCCGGCAACCAGCAGCGCCCCCGGTGGCGGAGGCGCGGCGTCGGTTGGATCGTTGGGCGGCGTCGGCACGGTCGGCGCTCAGCCGGCCACCGGGTCGGACACGCCGAGCAACGCCCCGACCGGGACCTCGACGATGCCGGTGGTGGTCAGGATGGCAACGGTCTGGCCGATGGCGACCACGACGCCGGTGAGCGTCCGGGGTGCCCCGTCGATCACCACGTCGACCGCGGCATGGCGCCGCCAGAACGCCTGGAGTTTCCGGTCGATCGTGTTCCGCTCCGGCTCGACTCCGTGGCCGGCCGGTGCCCGGCCGGCCACGTCGCCGGGAAGCTCGGCCAGCATGGCGGCCACCGCATCCCGGACCTCGTCCGCCAGCGGCTCGTCCGACAGGGCGGGGCCGGTCCAGTCCGCCGGCAGCGCGTCCCCGACCGGGGTGTCGGCATCGGTGTCCGGCGGACCGTCGATGGCGATCGACGACCCCTCGAGCACCGGGAACAGGCCAAGCTCCCGCAGCGCCTCGACCACGGTGACTGGGTCGAGCGGTGAGGTCAGGACGGTCGGGGCGATCAGCCGCAGCCCGAGGGCCGCCGCCTTCCGGTTGGCCCCGAGCTCCACCGCACCGACGTCATCGGCGGTGATGATGACCGACTGGGCCGGCTGGACCCGAATCGTCCCGTAGCGGCGGGCGACGTCGGTGATCAGGTAGCTGAGCGGTTGGGGGATGCCGGCCAGCGAATGCTCGGTCAGGAACGACTCG
>JBCCFN010000033.1:0-25733 GCA_039029715.1 Actinomycetota bacterium
CGCAGGGGATCGGCGTCCCGATCGCCACCGACCAGCATGTGAAGGTCACGAACCCGGAGAAGGTGTTCGGCCTCCGCGAGGACTTCGCCACCCAGTATCCGGAGACGACGAAGGCGATGCTCCGGGCGATCATCAAGGCCCAGCAGTGGCTCGACGAGAACGACAACGCCAACCGGGAGGCGGCGGTCGAGATCCTGGCGAGGCCGGACTACGTCGGGGCTGACTTCGACGTCATCGCCAACTCGATGACTGGCAGCTTCATCTTCGAGCAGGACGACACCCGAGCCGCCCCAGACTTCAATATCTTCTTCCGGGTTCGTGACCTTCACATGCTGGTCGGTGGCGATCGGGACGCCGATCCCCTGCGCCACCGCCGCCTGGTTCCACGGCTCGCCAACGCAGTACCCATCGATCGTCCCCGCCTGCATGGTGGCAGGCATCTGCGGTGGCGGGGTGACCGACAGGGGGACCTCGGCGTCGATTACGCCGACCACGTCGCCACCGGCCTCGTAGAACCCGGGCGAGATCCCGCCGGCGGCAAGCCAGTACCGGAGTTCGTAGTTGTGGGTCGAGACCGGGAAGACCATCCCCATGTTGAACTGCTTGCCCTCGCTGGCGAACTGCTCGATCACCGGTCGGAGCACCTCGGCCGAGATCGGGTGGACCGGTTTACCGTCGCCGTTCTCCGGCAGCGAGGGCCGGATGATGTCCCAGACCTCGTTCGACACGGTGATGCCGTTGCCGTTCAGGTCGAGGCTGAGCGGAGCGATCAGGGGGGCCTCGGTGCCGTAGCCGATCGTCGCTGCCAGCGGCTGACCGGCCAGCATGTGGGCGCCGTCGAGCTGGCCGCCGATCACCCCGTCGAGGAGGACCTTCCAGTTGGCCTGGGCCTCGAGCGTGACGTTCAGGCCCTCCTCGGCGAAGTACCCGTTCTCCTTGGCGATGGCGAGGGGAGCCATGTCGGTGAGCTTGATGAAGCCGAGCTTGAGCGACGGCTTCTCAATGGCGCCGGAGGCGGCCGGAGCGGCTGCGGGCGCAGCGGTGGTTGTCGCCGCGGTGTCATCGCCGCCGCAGGCGGTCAGGATCAGACCGCCGGCCGCCATCGATGCCAGGCCGATCAGGACCTCTCTCCTGCTGACACTGTTGTCTGTCACGTCGTTGCTCCTGGGCAGGTTGGTGTCCCACCCACTACACCGACGTCGTGTTTCCTCGATGTCTGCTGGCCGTGAACGGTTCGTGTTGACCGGCCGACGGTCACTCCGGGCGGTTGCCAGGTCCCGCACATCGCTCCGACCGACTGTGCGGTGGCGGTAACGATCACGTCGGGCTGACCCGGTACCCCCTGCGGATGACCGTCTCGATGCCGGGCCCGGCTGGACCGAGCCGGCGGCGAAGCCTGCCGACGGTGACCTCGACGACGTGCTCGTCGGATTCACTGCCGGACCAGACCGAGCGGAGCAGCTGCTCCTTCGACATCACTGCGCCACCGCGCTGCAGGAGGACCTGCAGGATCTGCCGCTCCCGGCCGGTCAACATCACCGGCTCGCTGCCTTCGACCCAGGCCATACGGCCCTGCAGGGCGACCTCGTGCCCCCCGATCATGACCGTGTGGTTCCTGGCCGCCAGCGTCGAGGTGATCGTCATGACCATCGCGCCGAGGCGGAACCGCTCGGGGATGATCGGTTCGTCGCACAGGTCGACCGCTCCCTCGGCGCACACGTGGCCGATGCACACCACCTCGACGTCATCGGCGAACGCGGCCCGGACCTCGCCGAGGAGCCCGAGGTCGACGGCGACCCGGGTGAAGTTCTCGGCCGCCGGGCGGGCGGTGAAGGTGACCAGGTCGACCCGGCGGTCGACGACGGCCCGCACCAGGGATTGCGCCTTTGTCAGGTCGTCCGGAAGCGACCACCGGTAGACCGGGACAGCGATGACGTCGTATCCCTTGGCCTCCAGCTCCGGGACGAGCGACCGGTGAGGGTCGCCGTCGATCTGGACCCCGACTCGGGCGCCCGGCTCGGCCAACTCAACCAGCTTGCCAATCACCTCGTCCGTTGTTGCGGTCGGGGCGTTCCACTCAACGTCGAGCCCGGCCGTGATGGCGGCCCCGTGGGCCTTCGGACCCCGGACCAGCAGCCGGGAGGCGGCGAGTACCAAGCGGAGCTCCTCCCCGATCAGCAACGCATCCGCCGCCTCGAGCCAGCCTCGAACGCCGATGCCGGTGGTCAGCAGGACGAAGTCCGGCGGCTCGGCGACCAGACGTTTCGTGGCCGCTGCGATCTCGGCCTCGGGCCGGAGCGGGTGGGTCCGTACCGTCGGACCATGCATACACTCGGCCCCCCGCCCGGCGAGCAACGAGATCTGCTCGTCACTCCGGCGGTCTGCGGTGACCCCGATCGTGTAGCCGGCGAGCGGCTTCGGCGGCGACGGCACGCTCATACCGGCCAACGATGGCAGCTCATCGTTTCAAGGTTGTTTCCGCCAGGTGACGAAGGCTTATGCCCCCGGACGAACCCGGACCCGGGCGCCCCGGTCGGTCTCGGCATCGATGACGACCTCGACCTCGTGGACGACCAGGGCCAGCGTGCCATCATCCAGACAGCGCCCGGTCCGAAGGTCATACCGTTGCTTGTGGAGCGGTGATGCCACCGTCGGCACCGGCGGCTCGTCCGCCGTCGAACCGACGAGGCCGCGGGCCATCACCGGCGCCCCGGTTGCCGGATCGACATGGGAGACGGCGTACCACTCCTCAGCCCCGCCGACCTCGGACGGCGAGAGCCGGAACACCGCAACCGCGACCCCATCGACAAGCGCCGCGACACCGCGGTCGACCGGCACCTCGTCAACGCCGCATACGTCTTGCCAACCGGCGGTCGATCGGGGCCCGTTCAGTCGTTCCGGAAGGTCTCGGTGGAGCTGGGAGGTCATCGGGCCGGAATCCGCTGGTCGCGCTCGGTGATCCACACCGGCGTCGAGTGCTGCTCCGGGGCGTTGACGAACTCGACGAAGTACTTCAGCCGGTCCGGATCGTCCAGGGTCTCGGTCCACTCGCACCGGTACCGCTCGATGTGTCTTGCCATGTCGGCCTCCAGCTCGTCACAGATCCCGAGGGCATCGTCGATGATCACGGATCGGAGATAGTCCATGCCGCCCTCCAGGGACTCGAACCACGGTGCCGTCCGCTCCAGCCGGTCGGCGGTCCGGACGTAGAACATCAGGAACCGGTCGAGATAGGTGATCAGTTGCTCGTCGTCGAGGTCGACGGCGAACAGCTGGGCGTGTCGAGGCGTCCGACCGCCGTTGCCGCAGAGATAGAGGTTCCACCCGGCCTCCGTGGCGATTACGCCGAAATCCTTGCTCTGAGCCTCGGCGCACTCCCGGGTGCACCCGGACACTGCACCCTTCAGCTTGTGGGGAGCCCGCAGACCCCGATACCGGCGCTCGATCTCGATTGCCATCGTTACCGAGTCCTGGACCCCGTACCGGCACCAAGTGTCTCCGACGCAGCTCTTGACGGTCCGCAGCGCCTTTCCATAGGCGTGGCCGGACTCCATCCCGGCCGCGACAACCCGGGCCCAGATCGCAGGGAGCTGGTCGAGTCTGGCACCGAAGAGGTCGATCCGCTGGGCCCCCGTAATTTTGGTGTAGAGATCGAAGTCCCGGGCGATCTCGCCGAGGGCGATGAGCTGGTCCGGGGTGATCTCGCCACCGGGGACCCTTGGCACGACCGAGTAGGTCCCGTTTCGCTGCATGTTGGCCAGCACGTGATCGTTGGTGTCCTGCAGCCCGGCCTGGTCGCCGTCGAGCACGTGGCCGTTGCCCAGTGAGGCCAGGATCGAGGCGACGGCGGGACGGCAGATCTCACAACCCCGGCCGCGGCCGTGGGCCTCGACGACCGATCGCCAGCTACGGTGGCGGTGGAATCGGATCAGGTCGAACAGCTCCTGGCGGGTGACGTCAAAGTGGGCGCAAAGACTCCGCTTCGACTCGATGCCGAGTGCGTCGAGCTCTGACCGCAGCAGTTTGGCCAGGTCCGGCACGCAGCCACCGCAGCCGGTCCCGGCCGCCGTGGCCGCAGTGAGATCCGCCATCGTTCGGGCCCCGTCCGCGACCGCAGACCGGCACGCCCCCCTGGTCACGTTGTTGCACGAGCACAGCTGGGCCCCGTCCGGGAGCTCCAGGGCCACGCCGACACCGTCGGTCAACGCCGCCGGCACGACCAGCCGAGGGACCTCGGCGCTCTCCATCGCCCCGGTCGACATGGCGTGGAGGGCGTCGTAGTTCGACAGGTCACCGATCAGGACGCCGCCGGTGACCCGCCCGCCGGACAGGCTGACCCGGCGATGGACACCGGTGGCGGGGTCGGTGAACTCGACCCGGTCGTCGTGGACGGAAGGCGTGCCGAAGCTGGCGACGTCGACCCCGAGCAGCTTCAGCTTGGTCGAGGTGTCCGCCCCCTCGAACCGGGCGTCCTCGCCTCGGACCCGCGCCGCGACAACTGCGGCCATGGCGTATCCCGGTCCTACGAGCCCATAGACCCGGCCGGCATGGCAGGCGACCTCGCCGACGGCGGAGATGTCCGGATCGGATGTCAGGCAGCGATCATCGACAATGACGCCACCCCGCTCCCCGATCGCCAAGCCGGCGGCTGCGGCCAACCCGTGGCGGGGCCGGACCCCGGCCGAGAAGACGACGATGTCCGCCGGCAGCAGCTCCCCGCCGGCTCGGACCAGCCCGGCGACGGGAGCGTCGAGTGCATCGTCGGTCCCCACGATTGTCTCGGTGGCGAACCCAAGGTGGCAGTGGACGTCGAGATCGGCGACCCACCGGTGAAGCATGGCGGACGCCGGGACATCGAGCTGCTGGGGCATCAACCGGTCCGCCATTTCGACCACGTGGGTGGCCAGGCCGAGGTGGCGGAGGGCGTTGGCCGCCTCCAACCCAAGCAGGCCCCCGCCGACCACCACTCCCGTCCGGCGATCCCCGCCCCGAGCCCAGGCCTCGATCGCCACCAGATCGTCGATCGTGCGGTACTCGAAGCACCCGGGTCGGTCGGCACCGGGGATCGGGGGGACGAACGGATCGGACCCGGTGGCGAGGACCAGGTGGTCGTAGTCGACCGCCGAGCCGTCCGCCAGCGCCACCGTGCGAGCGGCCCGATCGATGGCGACGACCTCCGTTCCCAGCCGAAGGTCCACCCCTGCCTCGACCATGGCGGCCGGGTCGGCGATCGTCAGATCCTTGACCTCGGCGCCGTCGAAGTAGCTGGACAGGGCGACCCGGTCGTAGGCCGGCAGCGACTCGGCCCCGAGCACGGTCAGCTCGAACGGCCGACCGTCGTCCGACCGCCGGGCAAGCAGCTCGTCGACGAACCGCTGACCGACCATGCCGTTGCCGACGACCACGACCCGATGTGCTGGAGCGGACATGGGAGCAGTCAGCCACGGCGAGATGTCGGCCAGGTTCTGTGGAGGTGACGTTTCTGGGTCCGGCTCCGCACTGCCAGGAGAGCCGGGACGTGCGACCCCGCACGGACCCTCCGCACCACTGTGAGCCCGGTCGGTCCGGCTGAGCACGGGTCGCCGACCGGAGACCCCGTCCGCCGTACACTGCCGAGCCATGGCCCGCCGCACGCCTCCCCCGCCGATGGAACACGACCTCCGGGACGGGGCCGGTCCGCCGGATCACGGGGCCCTGACCGAGTCGGTGGCCAAGCTCCGGGCGGAGATGGCCGAGCTCCGTCGGGAGGTCGAGACGCTTCGGGCCGGCGACTCCCGGACCCCGGTCTACGTCGGCGACGGGACCGTGCTGGCCCCGACCCACTTCGACCGGTGGATCTACCTCGACACCGCTGACCGCAGCGTCAGCCCCCACATCCTGACCACCGGGACCTGGGAGCGGGGCGTGACCCGGTTCTTCCAGACCTACCTGCCGGAGGGCGGCACCTACGTGGAGGTCGGGGCCAACTATGGCTACTACACCCTGCAGGCCGCCTGCCTGGTCGGTGACACCGGTCGGGTGGTGGCCTTCGAGCCCGGGCCTCGAATGTTCTCGCTGCTGGAGCGGACGATCGACGTCAACGGCGTCGGCCCTCGGACCACGCTGCACGAGGCCGCCGTCACCGATGCCGCCGGGACCGCCACCTTCTATCTAAAGGGTGATTGGCACGGCGGGTCCAGCCTCTACAACGAGGCGGACTCGCCCTGGGACGTGACCGAGGTCGAGGTGTTGACCACGACGCTTGACGATGCGCTTGCCAATTCGCTCGACGGTCGCTGGGTCGACGTCTGCAAGATCGATGCCGAAGGGGCCGAGGCGACGGTCCTGGCCGGCGCGGCAGACCTGCTCGCCAACCCGGACCTGGTCCTGCTGGTCGAGGTCCACGACCGGGCCTGGGCAGATCTGGATGACGACGCCGGCCGGTTCCTGGCCGAGCTGGCCCAGCTGGGCTTCCGGTTCTGGCTCATCGAGGAGGACGGCCGGGGCGTGGAGTCGACCGCCGAGCAGGTGCTGGCTGCCGCGGTGGTGGCCAGGGACGTCTGCTGCGCCAGGCACACCCCAACGCCGCGGCCGGGATTCCCGCCTCTCATCGACGGGTGATGAACAAGAATTCACCTGCCCGATGGAACCGATCGACCGCTGGGAGGGTTGGATAGGTTCTGTGGATCGACAATCCACGACATCCCCCTGCACCCGTCACGGAGTAGACACGTTCATGCGCCGATTGGCCTTCCTGTTCCTCTCGTTCGTCCTGATCGCTGCCGCCTGCGGTAGCGACGACGAGGCCGACACCGCCGCCGATGGCAGCACCGAGTCCGACTTCGACGGCGAACTCGTCATCGGAGCCATCCCGGATCAGGACCCCGAGATCCTGGCCCGCAACTATCAGCTCGTCGCCGACTACCTGGCCGAGGAGGTCGGGGTCGACGTCCGGTTCGAGCCGGTGACCGAGTACGACGCCGCCGTCACCGCCTTCCGGGTCGGCGACCTGGACCTCGCCTGGTTCGGCGGCCTCACCGGGGTCCAGGCCCGGCTCCAGGTCGACGGCGCAGACGCCATCGCCCAGCGTGACATCGACGAGCAGTTCACCTCGGTATTCATCGCCGGCACCGACACCGGGATCGAGCCGTTCACCGAGGT
The DNA here is from genome assembly GCA_039029715.1 of Actinomycetota bacterium. Classification (GTDB taxonomy): domain Bacteria; phylum Actinomycetota; class Acidimicrobiia; order Acidimicrobiales; family SZUA-35; genus JAHELU01. The sequence continues at coordinate 7,141 of JBCCFN010000033.1, forward strand.
GTCAGGCCTCGACGCCGTCTCCGGGCGGACCCTGACCTTCGGGTCGGACTCCAGCACCTCCGGCCGGCTGATGCCCCAGTCGTTCCTGAGTGACGCCGGCGTGACCCTGGAGGACCTGGACGGCGAGCCCGGGTTCAGCGGCTCTCACGACGCGACGATCGAGCTGGTCGAGGCGGGCACCTTCGAGGTCGGTGCCCTCAACTCCCAGGTGTGGGCGGCCCGCGTCGAGTCCGGAGACGTCGATCTGGACAAGGTCCAGGTCATCTTCGAGACCCCGACCTACTACGACTACCACTGGGTGGCCCGGCCGGAACTCGGCGACGACCTCCAGCAACAGATCGTCGACGCCCTCCTGGCGCTTGACCCCTCAGACCCGGACGAGGCAACCATCCTGGAGTTCTTCGGCGCCGAGTCGTTCATCGATACCGCCAACGAGAACTACGCCAGCATCGAGTCCGTCGGCCGGGAGATCGGCAGCATCGACGGCTGATCGCCGCCGGGGCCGACCGTCACCGTGACCGCTGACCCGCTGCTGTCGTTCGACGGCGTCACCGTCCGCTACCCGGGGATGGAGCGGGCGGCGGTCGGTGACCTGACCCTCCGGATCGGCGCCGGCGAGCGGGTGGCCCTGGTCGGGCCGTCCGGCGCCGGGAAGAGCACCATCCTGGCCCTGGCGGCCGGGCTGACCGTGCCGACCGAGGGCCGGGTCCGGATCCTTGGCGTCGACAGTGCGATCATCGGCCGGCGGGCAAACCGGGCGGTCCGGAGCCGAATCGGGATCGTCAGTCAGGACTACGCCCTGGTCGGTCCGCTCCGGGCCGCAACCAACGTGGCCGCCGGGCGACTCGGCCGATGGTCGTGGCCTCGGGCGGTACGGACCTTCGTCCGCCCCGGACCGATCGACGAGATCCGGAGTGCTCTGGACCGGGTAGGGATCGCGGACAAGATCTGGGAGCGGACCGACCAGTTGTCCGGGGGTGAGCAGCAGCGGACCGCCATCGCCCGGACCCTGTTCCAGAGCCCGGACCTGCTGTTGGCCGACGAGCCCGTCAGCGCACTCGACCCGGCCCGGTCCGAGTCGGTCATGGCGGTCCTGGCCGACGAGGCGGCCAGCGGCGGCCGGGCGCTTGTGGCCTCGATGCACGACGCCCCGCTCGCCCTCAACCACTGCGACCGGATTATCGCCATGCGACTTGGGCGAGTCCTGTTCGACCGGCCGGCGGCCGAAGTGACCCAGGACCTCCTCGACCAGCTCTACCACCTCGAGGACCGGTCGACGGCGTGACCACCGCCGTCGCCCCGGCCGCCCGGGAGCGATCGGTCCCACCGGCCCGTTGGGATCGGCGGTGGTGGCTGGTCGCGGTCTTGGGCGTCGGCGGGTGGGCGGTGTGGACCGCCGGGGTCGACCGCGGTGAGCTGATCAATGAGCGGGGCTGGGGTCAGGTCGGCGACTTCTTCGCCGCCATGTTCCAGCCGGACCTCAGCCGGGAGATGCTGGAGCTGACGGTCCGGGAGGCCGGGGTCACCGTCGGCTATGCCCTGCTCGGCTCCGCCGTGGCCTTGGCGATCGGCATGGTCGGCGGGGTCCTGCTGACCGAGCGGATCTGGAGCCCCCAGCACGGGCCGATGGCGCGGGGCCGGATCGGCTGGATGGCGTCCCGGGTCGTGTTCGCCGTCCCCCGGTCGATGCACGAGGTGGTGTTCGGGCTCCTACTGGTCAACATCTTGGGCCTCGACCCGCTGGTCGCCGTGCTCGCCCTCGGCATCCCCTACGGGGCCGTGACCTCCAAGGTCTTCGCCGAGCTGTTGGACGACGTCCCGACCGACGCCGAGCTGTCGCTCCGAGCGTCCGGGGCCGGCCGGGTCACCGCCTTCGTCTTCGGCACCGTCCCCCAGGCATTCAGCGACCTGCTGTCGTATGCGTTCTACCGGTTCGAATGCGCACTCCGGGGGGCGGCAGTGCTCGGCATCATCGGGGCCGGTGGACTTGGCTTCCAGCTGGCCCTGTCGTTCACCTCCCTGCGGTACGATGAGATGTGGACGCTGCTGTGGGCCTTGATCCTGCTATCCGGCGTGGCCGACCGCTGGTCCTCGGCCGTCCGCCGCCGGCGCAATGCGCTTGCGGCCGAGACCAACATGGCCGCAGACGAGGTGTCGGTGGTGACCGACGTCGACGCCGCGGCTCCGGCCGGGGATCGGTTCATCCGACTCAGCGCCCTGGTCTGTGCCATCGGGGTCCCGGTGGCGTGGTGGTGGCTGGAGATCGACATCTCCAACCTCTGGGACCAGCGGGCCCGGACCCTCGGCGGCGAGTTGATCGCCGATGCCTGGCCGCCGGCAATCGGGGCCGGGGGCTTGGCCGAACTGATCGACGACTCGCTGCAGACGATCGCCCTTGCCGTCCTGGCCCTCGCCCTGTCGTTCATCGTTGCCTCGCCGCTGTCGTTCCTGGCCCGGCGGCCGGCTGGGCGAACGACGGACCCGACCGCCGTCGCCCGTCGGCTCGGTGCGACGTTGCTCCGGTTCGTGCTGTTGATCGGCCGGTCGGTGCCACCGCCGGTGTGGGCCTTCGTCGTGGTCTTCGTCCTGTTCCCGGGGTTGTGGCCCGGCGCGGTCGCGTTGGCCATCTACAACGCCGGCGTCCTCGGCCGGCTCCAGGGTGAGGTGCTCGAAAACCACGATCCAAGACCGGCCCGCCAGCTCGTGGCCACCGGCGCCTCCGGTGGCGGGGCGTTGACCTTCGCCACCATTCCTGGGGTATCGGGCCGGTACGTGGCGCTCGGGCTGTACCGGTGGGAGGTCATGATCCGGGAGACCGTGATCGTCGGCGTGGTCGGTGCGGCCGGGCTTGGGCGGCGGCTTGACCAGCAGACGTCGGCGTTCGACTACGACGGGATCGTGGCGACCATCGCTGCGCTGTTCGTGGTCACGTTGGCGGTCGACTTCGCCTCCGCCGCCATCCGCCGCACGCTTCGCTGAGTACCGGGATCTACCCAGCCAGTTCAACAGCCGCACACCCGATCGAGCGCAAGGTCGAGCCCGAAACGAGCCACCGCTGCCCGGCGGCGTAGCAGGTCGGCTCGGGCGTCACCGTCGAGGTCCGGCCGGTGGTCGAGCACGAGCGCCGAGAACACCGAGCGTACCGCCAGGGACGTCGCCCAGGCGGCGCGCACCTCATCGGAGGTGACCGTCGATCCCTCGGCGACGAGGCCGTCGAGGTAACCATCGAGAATGGCCGTTGCAATCCCCGGGATCTCGTCGACCTCGGCGACGCCGGACTCGAAGCGTCCGACCAGCAGCTGCCCGAGGTCGCTGCCGATATGGCCGACGTGGCCGTAACTCCAGTCGAGGGCGACCACGGCGCCGTCGCCCGGTTCGCGGAAATTGTCAGGAGCGGCGTCGCCGTGACACACGCCGGTCGGCAGGCTTGCGAGCTGGGCCAGGAGCCCGGGGACGGCGTCGGCGAGGCGGGCAACGTCTTCGCGGTGGCGATCGTCGACTGCGGCGGCCACGTGGGGGTCAGCCCAGAATGCGTCTTCGGCATGGAAGGGGAGGTCGAAGTGGGTGATCTTGCCGTCGAAGAGACGCTGGAGCGACCGCCCGTGCAGACCGAACGCTTCGGCGGCGTCAGGGCCCCTCCATCGTCCGGCAAGAGAGCCGAGAGCCGCCGCCGTTCGCCGATAGCGGTCGATCGACCACGGAACCACGTCGGCCACGTCCTCCATCCAGATGGTGATGCGATCTTCGGCCGTGTCGTCGACCAGGTACAGCGCCGGCATCCGTAGCGGTTCGGGGAGTGCTGCGCTGAGCCCGGACCGGTAGACGGCCGGTTCGTCGAGCCAGTGGAGGTCCCGGAGTACCTGTTGATGGTGCTCCGGCGGTATGGAGGCGAACGTTGGTGCCGCCGACGCCGGTCGGAGGCACTTGGACACCACGGTGAGCGTCGTGCCGTCGTCGAGGATGAGCGTCACACGATCGAGCCGGGCGGTGGTCAGGTTCTCAACCCGGTGGCCGAGCGGTTCGGAGGTCCAGGCCGTCACGGTGGCGGCCGATCCAGTGGCGGCGCAGGCGACTGCGGTGAGGGTCTCGTCATTCGGCCGACCGTCGTTGTTACTGATCATGCGTGCATTAGTAAACCACATTGACTATATTGTCAACATGGTTGACCATCTTGACGGGCCGCACCGAAGTGACCATGTGCTGGCGACGATGACGGAAGTGGAGCGGCGTGTCGGCGCGGAGCTGCGGGCACGGATGGCCATCCACAACGTCGGGATGAGACCGTCGCACGCCCGCCTACTCCGCCTGGTGCCACCCGCGGGCGCTCGCCCGTCAGAGCTTGCTCAGGATTGGATCTCCAAGCAGGCGGTCGGCAAGCGGATCCAGGAGATGGTCGAGGCGGGACTCCTCACCATCGATCCCGACCCCGAGGACGGCCGAGCGCGTCTTGCCAACCGGACAGCCGAGGGCGACCGCATACTGGCACTGATCCTGCGGGAATCGGCCCTGCTGGAGGTCGAACTGGCAGCGAGGGTTGGCGAGCGGCGCTACCGCACGTTCCGGGCCGTGCTCGACGAGCTGGCCGCCGGCTGACCCGGGACGAGACTGTTCCGGGCCAGCGGGGGACACCCCCACAGCTGTCGCTGCAATGCGAACCCCAGGCGCCACCCGCACCCCCACACCGCTCAGTTGTCGCTCCAACGCGAACCCCTGGCGCTACCTGGGTGGGTGGCGGCTCAGTGCAGCTCGGCGACGAGGTCGACCAGGGCCGCCTGCTCGACCACTGGGTCGGTCAGCGGACGTCGCTCTGCGGATCGTCGACGGAGATCGGCCAGCGCCGAGGGGTCAGACACCAGGCGGTGGAGCAGATCGGCCAGGGCCACGTCGTCGCCGACCGGGACCAGCCCCGGGTGGTCGTCGCCGAGCAGGCCGGTGTTGCCGTCGATGCGGGTCCCGACCACTGGCACCCCCACCGCCAGGGCTTCGGTCACGACGTTCGCCCCACCCTCCTCGATCGAGGTGCAGGCCAGGACGTGACCGGACGCCAGCAGGTCCAACGCCGCTGGTCGGTCCAACTCCCCGTACCAGCGGTAGCGGGGGTTGCCGGCAGCCTCGGCCCGGGCGTTGTCGGCCCAACCGGGCGACAGGGCCCGCCCGGCGTGGTGGACCCGGACCGGGCTGTCCGCAGGCAATCGAGCAGCGGCCCGAGCTGCCAGGAGCGGATCCTTCACGTCCCGGAGGTGGGCCAGCACCACCACCCGGAACTCGCCGGCCACCGGGGCGGGCGACGGCAGCCCGGTCGGATCGACGGACTGGTTGACCACCCGGGCCTTGGCGCCGAATCGCTCGTCGATGACACAGAGCCGACCGACCGCCGCGGTCTGCAGTACCAGCAGGCGGTCGGCCCGCTCGATCGAGGCCATCGCCGCCGGCGAGCCCGGCACGTCGACGTACAGGTCGGTCCCGGCCAGGGCGACCACCAGCGGCCGGTCGGGGTGAGCGGCCGACCAGGCCTGAACGGCGACTGCGGTCCGCCTGGCATGGATGGCGATCAGCACGTCGGCCCGAGCCATGGCCGCCGATGGGCCCGCTTCGTCCTCCCCGACCGTCACCACGTCGACCGGGTGACCGGCCGCGGTGAGGAGCGCGGCCCAGCGGGCGGCGGTGACGTCGTTGCCGGACCGCCCGGTCGGGCGGCGGGGCGCGACGATCAGGACGGCGGGGACCCGGTCGGTCAACGGGCGCAGGTTCGGAAGCCGGCGAACACGTCGCGACGATCCGGGGTGAAGTAGTTGCGGAAGGTCGATCGGACGTACCGGTTGCGGGTGGCCCACGAGCCGCCTCGCAACACCTTGCGGGTCCCGAACCACGGCTCGGAGTTGTCCCGATAGGCGTCCGGCTCGAAGTGGGGGTAGGGCTGGAACGTGGTCGCCGTCCACTCCCACACGTTGCCGATCAGCTGCCGGTGGCCCCATGGCCCGTCCCCAGCGGCGAACGACCCGACGGGGACCGTGCCGCCGGTTCGACCGTCAAGCGCGGCCTCCGCCGCCCCGGGGTTCCGGTCACCCCACGGGAACCAGGGTCGTCGAACCCCGTCCGGGCCGGTCGTGGCGGCGACCTCCCACTCGGCCTCGGTCGGCAGCCGGCGGCCGGCCCAACGGCAGAACGCGTCTGCCTCCCACCAGCTGACGTGGACCATCGGGTGATCGGCGATCTCGGTGATCGGGTGCCAGCTCGCACCGATGCGACATTCCCAGCCACCGTCCCCCTGCCGCCAGTAGGCGGGGCGGTCGATCGCCTCGGTGGCCAACCAGCCGAGCGCGCTTGGATCCCACAGTCGGCGGTCGGCGTAGCCACCGGCGTCGACGAAGGCGGCGAACTCCGCAACCGTCACCGGGGCGACGGCCAGCTCGAACCGGTCGAGCGTCACCGGGTGGGCCCACTTCTCGTTGTCCATCACGAACGGCTGGTGACGGGAGGCGCCGATGACATAGGCGCCGCCGTCGACGGGACGATCACCACCGACCGGCTCGCCGGCAACGTCGCCGGTGAGGGGATCCCGCCCGGCGCCGGTCGCCACCGGTCCCCAGTCCAGGGTCTGGCGGGTGTAGGTCAGCGCTTCGGTGTGGGCGTCGTGGTGCATGACCGCATAGGCCACGTAGGCCGGGGTCGAGTCCAACCCACGGTCGTCACCGACCACGTCGATCAGGGCGTCACCGACCCGGCGGAGGTAGTCGGCGACGGCGGTCGGCGAGGGGTGGGTGAGCTGCCACCTGGTCCGGTGCCCGACCTTGCCCGAGTCGTACCGCTCGTCGACATCGGCGAGCAACGGGTCCCGCCCGTGGAGCTGGCGGAGAACGAACCACTCGGCGAACCAGGCCACGTGGGCCAGCTCCCACACCGGTGGGTTCACGATCGGCAGGTACCGCCCGAGCCACCGGTCATCATCGGCCGAGAAGTCGGCGACCGTGGCAAGCACCTGGGCGGTGGCGTCGTCGACCCAGCCCGCCAGGGCGTCCTCGTCGACCCAGTCCACAAGCTGCATCCTCCAACCGTACCCCCGGTGCCCGACCGGCCGGTAGCGTGGGAACCGACACGTCCGAGCCGCAGGCCCGACCGCGAGAGGAGCGAACCGTGAGCGACCCGATCACCCACCGACTCACCCAGTTCAGTCACGGCGCCGGTTGAGGCTGCAAGCTCGCCCCTGGTGAGCTCGCGCACGTGGTGCGTGACCTGAACGCCGACCGACCCGGCGAGCTGCTGGTCGGAACCGACACCGGAGACGACGCCGCGGTGTGGCGGCTCGACGACGAGCGCGCCCTGGTGTCCACTGCGGACTTCATCACGCCGGTCGTCGACGACGCCCGGACCTGGGGCCGGGTGGCGGCCGCCAACTCGGTCTCCGACGTCTACGCCATGGGTGGCCGCCCGCTGTTCGCCCTCAACCTGGTGGGCTGGAACTCAGACGCCCTGCCGACCGAGCTGCTTGGCGAGCTGCTGGCCGGCGGCCAGGACATCGCGACCGCCGGCGGGTTCGCCGTGGTCGGCGGCCACACCATCGACGATCCAGAGCCGAAGTACGGCATGGCGGTCACCGGTGAGGTCCACCCGGACCGGCTGATGACCAACGCCGGGCTGACTCCCGGCCAGGACCTGATCCTGACCAAGCCGCTCGGCATCGGGGTCATCACCACCGCCATCAAGGCTGACATCGCCTCGGCCGACGTGGCGGCCGGGGCCGTGGCATCGATGACCAGGCTGAACGACGTCGGCGCCCGCTTGGCTCTGGCCGCCGGGGCCACCGGCTGCACAGACGTGACCGGCTTCGGCCTGCTCGGCCACCTGGGCCGGATGGCGCTGGAGTCCGGACTGCGGGTCGCCGTGGACTTCGATGCCATCCCGTTCCTGCCGGGGGCCGTCGACCTGGCCGACCAGGGGATCATGCCGGGCGGCAGCCGCCGCAACCTGGCCTGGGGGACCGAGCTGCTCGACGCCGGCGACCACGGTGAACTGCACCAGCTGTTGATCGCAGACGCCCAGACCTCGGGCGGACTGGTGTTCGGAGTCGATCCCGGCGAGACGGCGGGCCTGCTGGCTGCGCTCGCCGCCGAGGGTCACACCGCAGCTCGCATCGGGACAACCACCGAGGGCACGGCCGGGTTCACCCTGCGATGATCGAATGACGCGGTCAGCGAGCGCTGCCGCCGTCACCCCCGACCGAGCAGTGAATCCGAACTGAGCGGAGCGAACGGCTCAAGCGAGAAGATGGCCTCGACCGGACGGTCGAAGTACTCGGCGGTCCGCAGCGCCAGGTGGAGCGACGGGGCGTACTCGCCACGCTCGATGTAGCCGATCGTCTGATAGTGGACGCCGAGCGCATCGGCCAGGTCACGGCGGGACAGGCCCCGCTCGGCCCGGAGCATCTCCAGGCGATTGTGGATCGGTTCTTCGATCTTGGCCCGACGGGGGCTCATTCGACCTCGTCCGGTTCCATCCAGGCGGCGACCATGGTCGGCAGAATCGACACGATGATGAAGATCGCGGGAATCAGCCCGCCGAGCGTGCCTGGGGAGACGGCCTCGTCGTCCGACGCCCCCCGGACGACGGCCAGAGTTAGCAGCATCCCGGGCACGATCAACAGACCGAGGAACCGATAGGCCCACAGGTAGTAGGTGCCGCGGTTCTGAAGCTGACGCTCATCAAGCTCGTCGGTTGGCACATCGACGACGCCACGGAGCAGATGCCGTAGAAAGAAGTACAGCGGCGCCGTACAGAGCAGCGCGACCAACACGCCGACGCCGGCCACAGACGAGTCGGACAGGTTGAGGCCGGCGGCCAGGAGCAACAACACGGCGAGGCCGGCGGCCAAGAGCCGACGGCGGAACCGGGTTCGCCAGGCGGGGAGGGTGGCGCTGTCCAACAAGAGCCGCCGCCGAACCTCCTTGGTACTGGGGTACGTATCGTTAGAACCATTCATAGCACTAATGCTATATCAAGGAGTATGGAATGTATACCCTCGATCGCTGAGACAGTGGTCTCAGGCCGGTGGTCTCAGGCCGGCGGTCTCAGGCTGGCGGTCTCAGGTCGGCGGTGCGGTGGAGCTCCGGACGATCGGCTCGATCGGGAGCTGGACCCGGGACGGCGCGGCCCCGTCGATTGCGGCCAGGAGCAGCCGGGCCGCCAACCGACCCTTGTCGACGATCGGCTGGCGGATCGTGGTCAACGGTGGATCCCAGGTGGCGGCCCGAGGGATGTCGTCGAAGCCGACGACCGACAGATCCTCCGGCACCCGCCGCCCGGTCAGTCGGGCCCCCTGGCAGGCGCCGATGGCGACCCGGTCGCTGAAACACAGCAGCCCGGTCACGTCCGGGGATGCGGCCAGCAACTCGGTGGTGGCTTGTCGAGCCCGATCGGGATCGTTGGCGCCGGCCTCCCAGACCACCAGTTCGTCCGGGTCCAGGCCGGCCGCGGTCAGCGCGTCCCGGTAACCGGCCAGCCGCTCGGTGGCGATCCGGATGGTCCACGCTGCCTCTCGGGCCGCGTCGACCGGGCCGGACCCGCCGTCCCGGCCGGTCCGGCCGAGCAGCACGGCCAGACGACGGTGGCCGAGGGCCAACAGGTGTTCGGCCGCAGCCTTGGCCCCAGCCCGGTCGTCGATGTGGACGAACGAGGCCCGGGCCCCGAGGTCCGGTTCGTCGACGATCACCAGCGGCAACCCCATGGCCACGATGGCCTCGAGCGCCGGATCGTCGGCTGCGACCGAGAACACCAGGTGCCCGTCGACCGCGACCGAGGTCACGGCGGTCGAGGCACCTTCGAGGTCCGGCGGACTCGGCAGCAGCATCAGCCCGGTACCGGCCTGGACGCTGGCATCCGCCACGCCCTGGAGGAACCCGGTGGTGTCCGCATCCTCGAAGACGAACCGCAGGTCCTCGGTGAACAGCAGCCCGATGGCGCCCCGGTGACCGGTCCGGAGACCGCGGGCTGCGGCGTCCGGGCCGCGGTAACCGAGACGATCGGCGACGGCCAGGATCCGGGCCCGCAATTCGGCCCCCAGGGCGTCCGGCCGGTTGTAGGCGTTGGAGACCGTGGTCCGCGACACGCCGAGCTCGTCGGCGATCGTCTGGAGCGTGACCCGGTCCCCCACCGGTCCGTGTCTAGCGGATCAGGCGGCGGCCGCCACGACCCGAGCGGACTCCGCCACCGTCTGGGCGAAGCGGTCGGCGACCAACAGCTTGGCGCCAGCAGCGTCCTCGTTGTGCCACGGGACGGCGATCGTCAACTCGCTGAGACCATCGATCCCACCGACCACGACCTCGCTCCCGGCGAGCTGATCGGCATCGCCGACGAGGCGGAGGCCACGGTGGATCGGCTCGGTCCCGGCGGTGACCCTGGCGTCGTCCAAGCCGGCGGACACCGCAGCGGTCAGGCCGGCCTCGACCTCGGCCGGCGACCGATCGATGTACCGGGTCAGGACCAGCCGACGGGCCGGCGTGGCGGTGCTGGCAGTGGTGGGCGTGGCGGACATGGCAGCCTCCAGGAGACGATCACGGACGTTCCGTGCATGTGAACTTAATCGATAAAGTACCATGAATCCAGACGATTTCCGATAGGCCGTCCGTCACACCGCCTTCGGCCAGTCACCCGTGGCCGCTGCGGGGCCGCCGCAGGTGATGTGGACGATGCCAGCCGGCCGGGCGATCATGCACCGGTGGACCACCCGGACCCGATGATCCACCGACTGGACCTCGGCGCGGTCGAGCTCCCAGCCACCCACCCGAGGGCGGCTGACGGCCGCTGCCCGATCTTCGGCTATGCGATCATCCATGCCGACGGGGTCCTGGTGGTCGACACCGGTACCGCGGCCGGCCACCCCGTGATCGATGAGCTGTACCGACCGACCGTGACGCCGCTGGTCGAGGCCCTCCACGGGGTCGGGATCGACGAGCGGGACGTGACCGCCATTGCCAACACCCATCTGCACTTCGATCACTGCGGCCAGAACGACGCCCTGCCGAACACCCCGGTGTGGGTGACCGAAGCGGAACTGACCGCGGCCGAGCAGCCGTACTACACCGTGCCGGAATGGGCCGCGGTGGCGCCAGCGCGGCTCCGGGTGGCAGCAGACGGTGTCGCCCCGGCCCCGGGGGTCCGGTTGCTCCACACCCCCGGCCACACCCCGGGTCACCAGTCGGTCGTTGTCGACACCGCCCAGGGCTCGATCGTCCTGGCCGGCCAGGCCTGCTACACCTGCGCCGAGTACGCAGCCGGCCACGTTGCGCCTGGCGACCTCCACGACGACGCCTGGGCCGAAGCGGCCAGGGACTCGCTGGCCCGGCTCCGGGCGTTCGACCCGATCCAGGTGGTCTTCAGCCACGATCCGGCGACCTACCACCGGCCGGGCTGACGGCAACTAGCCCAACGAGTGACCGCGGCGGGCCCGCCGAGTGCCCGCAACTGGCCGCACGAGTGACCGCAGCGGGCCCGGTCGGCTCAGCCTGCCAACTCGGCCATCCGGGCCAGGACGTCGACCCCGAGCTGCTGCCAACCGTGGAGCAGATCGACCAGGACCCAGTTCTCCCGGATCAGGCCGTCCTCGATCCGCCAGAAGTCCAGGCTCCGCATGGTGATCGAGGTACCGGCCGGGGCGATCCCGAGCCAGCCGTCGCCGGACACGGTCATCGCCATGTTCGGCCACCCCGTCACCCCGACGTAGTCCCCGTCACCGAACAGCCACGACGGACCGTCGTGGTACCCGGTCCGATCCGGCATGGCGTTGAGGAACGGGATCTGGTGATGGCGGCGGAACCCGTCGATCCCTCGGGACGTGCCGATGCCGGCCGGCCCGTACCACGAGAACCGAGGGTGCCAGAACCGGGGCAGCTGCATCGCCTCCGGCGGTTCGGCCGGGTGGCGGCCCATGTTGGCCAGCATGTCCGCCACGTGCCGAACCGAGCTGGCCGACCGCTCCGGATCCCTGGGCCCGGACCGCAGCCCGTCCTGGGTGGCCGGGCCCGGGACCTGCCAGACCCGGCCGAGACTCGGCCCCATCGGCCAGACCCCGGCCTGCATCATCAGCTCCGGCAGGTCCCACAGCCCCTGGACCTCGACCACCCGGCCGTCGACGATGCGGAAGAACTCGTGGAATCGGAACGAGGCCGGGCGCCGGGTCGGAGGGATGCCGAGGAACGGCTCGGTGAAGGTTCCGGTGTAGTAGCCGCCGCACCCGACCAGTTCGCTCACCACGCCGGCGGCCCCCGGCACCTCCAGGTCATAGGCGTCCCGGTCGTCCGCGGCGTCGCCGGCCATGACGATGAACTCCCGGCGCTCCAGGTCGGGGAAGGCCCGGTGCAGCGGGGCCAGCGCCTCTTCGAACCAGCCGCCCGGCCCGTCCAGGTCCTCGAACGGATGGGCCAGCTTCACCGCGGCGTCTGCCGTCAGTGTCTCGTCGAGTGCACCCCGGACCCGGTCCGGTTCGAAGTCGTACAGGGCGGCCCGGAGCGGCCGGAGCAGCTCCCGGTTTGCCTCGTGCACCTCGGTGGTCTGGTCGGTCACGGTCGGTCCTCCTCAGGGAAGTCGGCGAGCAGGTCGACCCCGCACTGGGCGGCGAAGTCGATCAGGTCGATCAGCACCCAGTTCTCGTGGAGCCGATCGTCACGTCTGACGTAGAAGTCCATGATGTTCTGCCCGATCGGCCCCCCGGTCGGTTGGATGCCTCGGAACGGCTCGCCCCGGAACGTGCCCCGGAGGCTCGGCCAGCCGGTGAAGGCCGCGGTCAGCCCGTCGGCGATCCGGGCCCGGTGGTGGCCGCCCCGCCGGTCGGGGAAGCTGGCGACGCTCGGTCCCTGGGCGTCGGTCTGGAACTCGTCGAAGCCGTGGGTCGCCCCGACGCCCCACGGTCCGTACCACCGCATGTCGTCGTGCCAGTAGGCGGCCATTCCCATCGAGACCAGGCCGCGTTCGTCCAGGCGGTTGCAGCCGCCGAGCATGTCCTCCACCAATCGCAGGGTCTCGGCAGAGGTCGCCGGGTCCTGCGGTTCGAGGGCGATGCCGTTGTCCAGCACCGGCCCCGGGGGCGGCTCGGGCCGCCCGGCGAAGGGCGGCAACAGGCGGTGGCCGAGCGCGGCGGCATAGCCGAGGACGTCGTAGAGGCAGCGGACCTCGACGATCCGTCCATCGACGACCCGGTGGAACTCGCCGTACCGGACCGGCACCGGCGCCGGGTCGCCCTGCGGCGGCCCGTCGACCCGATCCGGGGGGATCCGGCACCACGGCGCGGTCGGCCGGCCGACCAGGTGGCCGGTCTCTGCCACCCAGAGCGCACCATCGAAGCGGCCGCCGAGGAACACCTGGGCAACCCGGACCACCGTCGGGAAGGCCAGAGCGAGTGGCCGATGGACCCGCTCGAACAGGGCGTCCCGACCAACGACCGCGCCGATCGGGGCCGGGCCGTGGAAGGCGACGTCTCCGGCGTACCGCCCGGGGTCGGGGGTCACGAACGATCCGCCGCCGACGACCCGGATGGGGGACCAGAGGTCCCAGACCAGCCGCTTTGCGGCCTGGACCTCGGCGTCGTCCCCCGTGCCGGCGTCTGGCGACACGCCGGCCGTTACCAGAGCCGCTCGGAGGCCAGCGCCGCCCCTTCGACCATGGCCGCCATCTTGGCGTAGGCGATCTCGGGGTCGATGCCCTCGTAGCCGGCGAAGGTCGAGAAGCCGCAGTCGGTCCCGGCCATGACCCGTTCCCGGCCGACCAGGTTGGCGAACCGCTCGATCCGCTCGGCGACCAGCTCCGGGTGCTCGACGAAGTGGGTGGTCGAATCCAACACGCCGGGGATCAGGATCTTGTCCTCCGGTGCGTCCGCGAAGACCTTCCACTCGTGGGCGTGGCGGGGGTTCGCCGACTCGAACAGCAGCGCCTGGGGCTTGGCCCGCAGCGCAATGGGGAGGACCTGGGACATCGGGGCGTCGCAGGTGTGCGGCCCCTCGTAGTTGCCCCAGCAGATGTGGAGCCGCATCCGATCGGCCGGGATGTTCTCGACCGCATGGTTGAGGGCGTCGACGTGGAGGTTCGCCAACTCCTCGTACTCGGCGTCCGGGCGGTCCTTGAACATCATGTGCCGCCCGAGGCCGAGGTCTGGCGAGTCCAGCTGGAGCACGAAGCCGGCGGCGACGATGGCCTCGTACTCGGGTCGCATCGCCTCGGCCAGGGCGTAGAGGTAGGTCTTGTGGTCCGGGTAGTGCTCGTTGGGCTGGAACAGCGCAATGACCCCGGGGGAGGCGGCGTTGAGGAACCCCTCGACCGGTGGGTTGGCCTCGACCGCGGCGGTCATGTTCGCCAGGTCTCGCCGGCACGGGTCGGCGTCTGTCGGTTGGATCGGGCCGACGCACCGGGGCCGCTTGTAGGTCGGCGTGCCACCGATCCGGGCCTGACGTTCCAGGAACGAGGGGTACTGCTCCAGATCGGCCGGCGGGCGCCGGGCGCTGTCCCCGTCGAAGCCGCTGATCCGGTCCTTGATATAGGTGGCGTAGCTGAGCTTCGACATCTCGCCATCGCTGACCACGTCGATCCCGGTTGTGACCTGGCGCTCGACCACGTCCATGACCGCACGGGCCACGTTTGCCCGATGCTCGTCGAGGTCGACCGGCGGACCGCCGTCCTCTGCCGCCTCGATGGCGAACACCCCGCGGCTCACGTCCTCCGGCCTCGGGAGGCTGCCGACGTGGGTGGTCAGGATGCGGTCGGTACTGGTCTTCATGATGCGGTCACCCGCTGATGGGTCGAGCGGTCGAAGAAGTGGAGGTTGTCGACGTTGACGTTGATCTCGATGGTGTCGCCCTCCCGGGCCCGGCTGCGGGGGGAGAACCGGGCCGTGAACCGGCTGGAGTTGTCTGACCCCAGCTCGTCGAGCGCATCCGGGTCCCCGGAGTCGACGGCGGGGGCGGCAACCCCGAAGTGCATGAGCGTCTCCGCCCCCAGGGCCTCCCGGACATCGATGGTGGCCCGGAGCCGGCGGCTGTCCGGGTGATCCGGGTCAAGCGACGCGTCCTCGAGGTCCTCGGGCCGGATGCCGACCACCAGCGGGCGGTCGATCAGGCTCGCCGGGTCGATCCCCGGCTCGCCGTCCGGGCCGGCACCGGCGCCAGACGGTGGGAGGTCGAGGGTCTGGTCACCGAAGCGGACCCGGTGCCCACCGCCGTCCGCCACCTCGACCGTGCCCTCGACCAGGTTCATCGACGGCGAACCGATGAATGCGGCAACGAACACGTTCTCCGGTCGGGCGTAGAGCCGCTCCGGCTCGTCGACCTGCTGCAGCACGCCGTCCTTGATGACCGCCACCCGGTCCCCCATGGTCATGGCCTCGACCTGATCGTGGGTGACATAGAACGTGGTGACCCCGAGGTCCCGCTGGATGCCGGCGATCTCGGCCCGCATCTGGACCCGGAGCTTGGCGTCGAGGTTCGACAGCGGCTCGTCCATCAGGAACACCGATGGGCGGCGGACGATGGCCCGCCCCATGGCGACCCGCTGGCGCTGGCCGCCGGACAGGGTCGCCGGCTTCTTGCTCAGCTGCTCCATCAACTCCAGGATCCCGGCCGCCGAGTCGACCTGCTCCGACCGGTCCTCCTTGCCGACCTTGCGGAGCTTCAGCGGGAACCCGATGTTGTCCCGGACCGACATCTGCGGGTAGAGGGCATAGTTCTGGAACACCATGGCGATGTCCCGGTCCTTGGGCTGGATGTCGTTGACCCGGCGCTCCCCGATGTGGAGGTCACCGTTCGAGATGTCCTCCAGCCCGGCGATCATCCGCAGCGCGGTCGACTTGCCGCAACCGCTCGGGCCGACCAGGACCATGAACTCGCCGTCCTCGACCGTCAGGTTCAGGTCGTGGATGGCCTGGAACCCGTTGGGGTAGACCTTGTTGATGCTGGTCAGTCGTACGTCGGCCACGTCAGCCTCCTCGATGTTCGTTCGTCTCGCCGTTGGTCTCTTGTGTCGCCGGGGTCGGTCGCCTCGGCGGCGGTCGCTCGCCCCGGTCGTAGGCCTCCCAGCCTTCGCCGTCGAACACGTCGACCCCCAGCTGGGCCAGGACGGCCGGGAAGTCGACCATCACCCAGTTGTCGACGATCTTGCCGTCGACCACCTTCCAGAAGTCCATGTAGCGGATCTCGACCCGCTTCCCGGTGGGGGCGACCCCCATGAACTCCCCGGAGTGGACGGCCTCCTGCCGCCCGAAGGCGGCGGCCCACTCCCCCATGAACAGCCGGGCCTCGTCAACACAGACCTTGTCGCTGAACGCGGCCTGGAACGGGTGCTGCCAGTTGTCCTGGAACTCCCGGACCCCGTGCTTGGTCCCGCAGCCGGCGTTGCCCATCCACCGGAACCCGTCGGCGAAGAACTCCCCGATGTCGTCGATCCGGTGCTCGTTCAGCCCATCGACCATGCCCTCGATCACCGCCCGGGTGGCCTCGGTCTTCGACAGGTCGGTGTCCGCGGTAAGAGCCCCCTGCGCCGGACGATCGCTGCTCATGACGCCTCCGGGGCGGGGACGATCGACTCGATCCCGAGGAGCTGGCGCATCCGGCCGAGCACGTCGAGGCCCTGGAGCGACAGCCAGTGGATCAGGTCGATGAAGACCCAGTTCTCGGCCAGCCGGACGCCGTCCCGCCGGTAGACGTCGACGACTCGCATGTCGGCCGGCGTGTTGGCCCCCGGCAGGCCGAGGAAACCGCCGGTCGGGGTGTTGGTCAGGTTCGGCCAGCCGAAGAACCCGGCGTAGGTCCCCTCGGCGAAGCGGGCCACGTGGCCGTTGAATCCCTTGGCGGTCAGGTTGAGCCGGAACGGGTATTGGTGCTGGGCCTGGTAGCGGTCGATCGTGTAGGTGGCGCCGATCCCGGTCGGCCCGTACCAGATCATGTCGTCGTGCCAGGTCCGGGCCAGGACCTCGGGCGGGCAGGTGTCGTCACCGGTGGCGTTGGCGACGTCGTTCAGGTCGCTCAGGTCCCCGACCATCCGGTTGACCAGGTCCATGGTGGCCTGACCCTCGGCCGGATCCTGCTGGTCAACGAGCAGCCCGTCGTTCGTCCGGGGCCCGGGGTAGACGAAGTGGGCCCCGGTCGGTGGCGGCAGCGGGTACTGGCCGGCCTGGGCCATCATCCCGATGACATCGCAGAACAGGGCGGTCTCGGCCACCCGGCCGGCCTCGACCCGGTTGAACTCGGCGAACCGGAGGAACGCCATGCGTCCGGTTGGCGGGATGTCGAGCCACGGCCGGTCGAACAGGCCCATCAGGTGACCCATCGACAGCACCCAGACCGATGCCCCGCCGTCGACGTCGTTGCGGCCGGCGCAGAACACGTCCGTCCGGCGCTGGAGCGGCGACAGGGCGGTCCGCAGCGGGAGGTGGAAGGCCTCGACTGCGGCGTCTGCGCCTCGGTGGTCGCCGAGCGGGTCGACCCCACGCCAGCGGTAGTCGTCAACGGTGTGTTTGGCGACGACCTCGGCCAGGTCCGTGGTCGACGAGCGGTCGAGCGCGTCGTGGAAGTCTGCGACCGTCCGCTTGGCGTCGACCAGGACCCGGTCTGGTGTCATCCCTTGACCGCCCCGGCCCCCAGGCCCTTCACCAGGTGCCGCTGGAACAGGATGATGACCACCACGATCGGCAGCGTGATCGACACCGACGCCGCCGCCGCCTCGGTGATGGTCCGGGAGCTCTCGCCGCCGGTCAACGACACGATGGCAACCGGCAGGGTCCAGTTGGTCGGGGCCAGCACCCGGACGAACAGGAACTCGTTGTAGGCCAGCAGCATGGTGAACAGTGCGGTGGCGATGATCCCGGGCCACATCATGGGGACGATGACCTTGCGGAACGCCTGGAGCCGGGTGGCGCCGTCCATCATCGCCGCCTCCTCCATCTCCCGGGGCACGTCCATGAAGAACGTTCGAAGCATCCAGATGGTGAACGGCTGGTTGACCGCCACCAGGGCCATGACGATGACCAGGCGGGAGTCCAGGATGCCGAGCCGCTGAGCCGAGAAGTAGTACGGCAGGACGAAGGCGGTCCGGGGCAGGGCCCGGAACCCGAGGGCGACGATCAGGATCACGACACCCGAGATGCCGGTGTAGCGGGCAAGCCCATAGCCGGCGAGCAACCCGATCGAGATCGAGATCAGCACCGTCAGCACCGTCACGATCAGACTGTTGATGAAGAACCGGTACTCGTCCTCGGCCTCGAACACCCGGGGGAAGGCCCACAGCGCGACGGCCAGGACGCCGATCACGCCCAGGTACCAGGGCCAGCCGGTCTCGGACCGTCGGCCGATCTGGCCGAGCACCAGGGCCACCAGCCCCGCGGCCAGGATGTAGCCGAGGACGGCCCACATGTTGGTGTCGTCGTCGCTCAGCCAGAAGGCGTTGTAGGCGTTGGCCGTGGTCTCGTAGCCCCAGATCACCGGGGTCCGGGCCGCCACGTCCCTGGTGAACTTGATCGAGGTCTGGAACGTCCGTGCATTTGGGGCGCTTATGCTTGAAGGGTTCATCGCCATTGCCTCGAATAACCTCTAGGTGTGTGGTTTCTATAAGCACTCTGAAAA
>JBCCFN010000034.1:0-25687 GCA_039029715.1 Actinomycetota bacterium
ACGGCAAGGATGCCAACGGACGCAGGGATGTAAGACTGTTCATTTTCCTTAAAAGGTTTTTAACATGAGTTTGGTTATTGCCAACAACGTTGGTGCCCTTAACGCCCAACACAATTTGACTCGTTCTTCGAACAACTTGAACAAGTCAATCGAGCGACTATCTTCTGGTTTCAAGGTAAACCGTGGTGCTGACGGTCCTGCGGCACTGGTTATTTCAGAAAAGCAACGAGCTCAAATTGCTGGTCTTCGGCAGGCGATCGACAACACAGAAAAAGCTGTCTCTGTTGTTCAAACAGCCGAAGGTGCTTTGAACGAAATCAACAGTATCCTCGTGAAAGTTCGAGCTTTGTCGTTGGATTCAGCAAACGCCGGGGTGAATGACCAGGATGCGTTCGCAGCCAACCAGGCTGAGATCAGCAATGCCTTGGATACAATCAACCGAATTGCAAACAACACACAGTTCGGCGAGAAGAAACTTCTCGACGGGTCAGCTGATGTGACTGGAACACCTTCCAACTCTGCTGCGTTGTCATTCAATAACGCAACCGCTGCGACTCAAAGCGGTAGCTACGAAGTAAATGTTACACAGGCTGCTGAAAGAGCTCAGTTGACAGGTACCCAGGGTGCCAACCTTGGTCAGAACGAAACACTAACAATTAATGACGTTTCAGTAACGCTCGCATCTGGTTCTACTCAGCAGGAAGTTGTTGATCGAATTAACGAGTTTTCATCTCAGACAGGTGTGTTCGCAGAAATCGACGGTGGCGGTGGTTCGTTCCACGTTGCGCACCAGGTCGTCCGGAGCGGCGCCTGCCGCGGTCGCACCGACGGTCAGGGCGATTGCTGCCGCTACAAACGTAGCGAGGGGCTTCGTAAACTTCCTCATGGTTCCTTTCGGTCGGCGTTGAACGCCGGTTGTGTTGGTGCCGCAGGTGGCCGGTTGACTCCGAATGGGCCCCTCGACGCCGGTCGTACCTGCTGGTCGGACCAACCGTGACAGTCGACCGGCGGCTTGTGAAGCGGTTCACCGCATCGTTCAGCGTTTGTTCACATCTGAACGTGCCTGGGTCTCAGAATCAGGTAGTGCTGCTCACAACCACATGGTGCGAAGGGCCCGGATTGGCGGTGGGGTCATCCCGGCGCTGTTATGGGCGCGTGACCACCGATGACAGCCACATTCCCGAGGCGGGCCTCGCCGTCCATCCCGATCTCCATCGCTTCTGCATCGAGGAGGCGCTGCCCGGCTCGGGTCTCGAACCCGACGTCTTCTGGGCCGGACTGGCCGACCTGGTCGAACGGTTCGGGCCCCGCAACCGGGAGCTGCTGAAGACCCGGTCCGAGCTGCAGCGAGCGATCGACGCCTGGCACCTGGCCCGAGCGGGCGAGGGTCACGACGCCGCCGCCTACCGGTCGTTCCTGGAGGAACTCGGCTACCTGCTGCCCGAGGGACCCGACTTCGAGATCGACGTCGATCACATCGATCCCGAGATCGCCGTCGTACCCGGCCCCCAGTTGGTGGTGCCGGTGACCAACGCCCGCTACGCCCTCAACGCCGCCAACGCCCGCTGGGGCTCGCTCTACGACGCCCTGTACGGCACCGATGCCCTCGGCGACACTCCGCCGCCCGGACCCTACGACCCCGAGCGGGGCCGCCGGGTCATCGCCTGGGCCCGGGCCTTCCTCGACGACGTCGTACCCCTGCGCACGGGCTCACACGCCGAGGCCACCGCCTATGCCGTTGTCGACGGGGCACTGGCGGTGACGGTCCCCGGCGGCGTCACCGGGCCGGCCGACCCCGGCGCCTTCATCGGTCACATCGGCGACGCCGACGATCCGTCGGCCGTGCTGCTCGAACACCACGGGCTCGGTATCGAGATCGCCATCGATCGCGGCGACGCCATCGGGGCCGACGACATCGCCGGGGTGGCCGACGTCCACATCGAGGCGGCGCTCACCACCATCATCGACTGCGAGGACTCGGTGGCCTGCGTCGACGGGGCCGACAAGGCGCTGGCCTACCACAACTGGCTCGGACTGATGACGGGCTCGCTCACCGAGGAAGTGACCAAGGACGGGGCCACGTTCACCCGGTCGCTCCACCCCGACCGCACCTACACCGGGCCCGATGGCGCCCCGGCGACACGACCCGGCCGGTCGCTGCTACTGACCCGCAACGTCGGTCATCTGATGACCACCCCGGCCGTGCTCGACCAGGCGGGCAACCCCATTCCCGAGGGCATTCTCGACGCACTGGTGACCGTCCTGTGCGCCACCCATGATCTCCGCCGAGCCTCGGACGACGCCGGGCGGGCCAACAGCCGGGCCGGGTCGGTCTACGTGGTCAAACCGAAGATGCACGGACCCGACGAGGTGGCGTTCGCCGACGAGCTGTTCGCCGCCGTCGAGGACATCGTCGGCCTGGCGCGCCATACGGTGAAGATCGGGATCATGGACGAGGAGCGTCGCACGACCCTCAACCTCAAGGAGTGCATCCGGGCCGCCAAGTCCCGGGTCTGCTTCATCAACACCGGGTTCCTCGACCGGACCGGGGACGAGATCCACACCTCGATGCAGGCCGGTCCGGTGGTCCGCAAGGCGGACATGAAGGCCCAGCGGTGGATCGGGGCCTACGAGGACTGGAATGTCGACGTCGGCCTGGCCTGCGGCCTGGCCGGGCGGGCCCAGATCGGCAAGGGGATGTGGGCCGCCCCCGATCTGATGGCAGACATGCTCGACCAGAAGATCGGCCATCCACGATCCGGGGCCAACTGCGCCTGGGTCCCGTCGCCGACTGCGGCCACCCTCCATGCCACCCACTACCACCGGGTCGATGTGTTGGCCCGCCAGGGCGACCTGCTTCGGCAGCTGGAATCGAACGGCCCGCGGGCGACGGTCGACGATCTGCTGACGATTCCGCTTGCCCCGTCCCGGGACTGGTCGGCGGACGACATCCAGGCCGAGCTCGACAACAACGCCCAGGGCATCCTCGGCTACGTGGTTCGGTGGGTCGACCAGGGCGTCGGCTGCTCGAAGGTCCCGGACATCCACGACGTCGGGCTGATGGAGGATCGGGCAACCTGCCGGATCTCGTCCCAGCACATGGCCAACTGGCTGCACCACGGTGTCGTCGACGACGACCAGGTCATGGCCACGATGCAGAAGATGGCCGCCGTTGTCGACCGGCAGAACGCCGATGACCCCGACTACACACCGATGGCCCCGGACTTCGACGGCCCGGCGTTCCGGGCGGCCTGCGACCTCGTCCGGTCCGGGGTCGAGCAGCCATCCGGCTACACCGAACCGATCCTGCACGCCCAACGGCTCCTGGCCAAGGCCAAGACCTGACCGGACCACACCGACCGGGCGGGACGGAGGAGACACCATGCTGGAACGATTGAAGCGGCGGGCCAGGGGCGGGAGCGGTTACGCCACCGGCGACCCGTTCGTGGCCGCCCTCCAGGACGCCATCGGCCCCGATCGGGTCAAGGTCGACGGGGCCCACAAGGCACTGCTGAGTCACGACGCCTCGGTGTTCGAGGGGGGCAACGCCGGTCCGGTCTGCTATCCGGATTCCACCGAGCAGGTCCAGACGATCGTCCGACTGGCGAACGAGTACGGCCGCAACGTGGTGCCCCGGGGCGCCGGCACCGGTCTGGCCGGCGGGGCGATCCCGCTGGGGGCTCCGGTGGTGGTGGCGGTGACCCGGATGGACCGGATCCTGGAGGTCGACACCGTCAACCGGGTGGCCTGGGTCGAGCCGGGGGTGATCAACCTCGACCTCACCAAGCGGCTGACGCCGACCGGCTACCACTTCGCGCCGGATCCCTCCAGCCAGCAGGTCTGCACCATCGGTGGCAACGTGGCAAACAACTCCGGCGGGCCCCACTGCCTGGCCTACGGGGTGACGAACGCCCACGTCGTGGCGCTCGAACTGGTGTTGCCGTCCGGTGAGGCGGTGATCCTCGGCGGTCTGGACGCCGAACCGACCGGCTACGACCTCCGGGGCGTCGTGGTCGGCAGCGAGGGCACGCTGGGGGTGGTGACCAAGGTCGCGGTCCGGATCACCAGGAACCGGCCCGAGGTCCGGACGCTGTTGCTCTCCTTCAGCGAGGTCCGGGATGCGGCCAACACGGTCAGCGATGTGATCGCAGCGGGGATCGTGCCGGCGGCGATGGAGGTGATGGACCAGCGGATCACCGAGGCGGTGGAGAACTACGTCGGTGCCGGCTACCCCCGGGACGCCGCCGCGGTGCTACTGGCCGAGGTCGACGGGCAGGCAGACGGGGTGGACATCGATGCCGATCGGATCGCCGAGATCGGGCGGGCAAACCACGCCACCGACGTCCGGCTCGCGGGGTCTGATGAGGAGCGGGCCCTGCTGTGGAAGGGCCGCAAGACCGCCTTCGGGGCGGTGGCCCAGATCGCACCCGACTACTACCTTCACGACACGGTGGTGCCCCGGCGGGCCCTGGCGGACGTGCTGACCGAGATCTACGCCATCGCCGACCGTCACGAGGTGCTGGTGATGAACGTCTTCCACGCCGGCGACGGCAACCTCCACCCGCTATTGATCTTCGACGGCCGGGAGGAGGGGGTGCTGGAGCGGGTCCATGCCGCCGGGGAGGAGATCATCACCGCGTCCCTCGATGCCGGCGGGGTTCTGTCCGGAGAGCACGGCATCGGGGTCGAGAAGCAGAAGTTCATGTCCCGGATGTTCACAGACGACGACCTCGATCACCAGAACCGGCTGCGGCAGGCGTTCGATCCTGGCTGTCGGACCAAC
This sequence comes from Actinomycetota bacterium, assembly GCA_039029715.1. GTDB lineage: Bacteria > Actinomycetota > Acidimicrobiia > Acidimicrobiales > SZUA-35 > JAHELU01. The sequence continues at coordinate 4,784 of JBCCFN010000034.1, forward strand.
CCGGGCAAGGTGATCCCGTCCGGCCACAGCTGTGCCGACATCCAGGCGCTGCGGTCGGTGCCCCGGGAGGTGTGGGTCTGATGGCCCCGGCAACCCTGACATCGACCGACCCCGTGCTTGCCGAGTTCGCCGCAGACATCGGCGCCGACGGCCCGATCGCGGTCGCTGGTGGCCGCACCCGGTGGGAGCTCGGTGGGGCCCTGGCGGACGGGACCCGTGTGGTGGCGGCCCCGACCGGCATCGTCGAGTACATCCCGGACGAGATGACGGTCACCGTCCGGGCCGGGACCACCGTGGCCGAGCTCCATCGGACCCTGGCCGAGCGGGGCCAGCGGACCGGGTTGCCGGACCGGGGTGGCACCGTCGGCGGGGCGCTGGCGGTCGGCGAGAACGACCTCCGGGCGCTGGGCCGGGGCCCGGTGCGCAACGCACTCCTCCAGATCCGCTACGTGTCCGCAGACGGCCGGATCGTGTCAAGCGGTGGTCCGACGGTCAAGAACGTGAGCGGGTTCGATCTGCCTCGGCTGATGGTCGGATCGCTGGGCACCCTGGGGATGCTCGGCGAGGCCATCCTCCGAACCAACCCCATCCCGCCACACGCCCGCTGGCTCGCCGCCGAGGGCGTCGACCCGGGCGAGGTCCATGAGGTGCTCCTGGCCCCCAGTGCGATCCTCTGGGACGGGGAGACCACCTGGGTCCAGCTGGAGGGGCATGCGGCCGATGTCGACGCCCAGCGCCTGGTGCTCGACGGGCTCGGTTCGTTCCGGACCGTCGACCTCGACGACTCCGACGCCCTCCCGGTCGAGCTACCGGCAAACCGGTGGTCGTGCACCCCGGCCGAGGCCGCAGGGTTCGGGACCGGGGTCGGCGCCGATGCCGGCCGGTTCGTTGCCGCCGTGGGCCTCGGCCTCGTCTTCGCCGAACGGCCCCAGCCTCCTCGTGTGTTGGCGCCGGCCGCGGCCGTGGTGAGCGAGCGGCTCAAGCAGAACTTCGATCCGACCGGCCGGTGCAACCCCGGCCGGGTCGTCGGGGGGCGGTGACATGGACCTCCGTCTCGACGAGGACGACCTCAACACCTGCGTCCAGTGCGGCCTGTGCCTGCCCCACTGCCCGACCTACCGGGTGACCGGCGACGAGACCCAGTCGCCCCGGGGCCGGATCAAGCTGATGCGGGAGGTCCAGGACAACGACGCCCCGCTGACCGGCGATGTGCTGAACGCCTTCGCCTCCTGCGTCCAGTGCCGGGGCTGCGAGCCGGCCTGCCCGTCGAGCGTGCCGTACGGCCACCTTATGGAACAGACCAGGGAGACCCTGGCCGATGCCGGGAAGATGACCCCGTGGTGGCAGCGAGCGGCGATGAAGCCGCTCGCCAACCCGACGCTGCTGTCGGCCGGCACCACCGCCCTCGGGGTGGCCAAACGACTGAAGGTGGTTCCGGGTCGCTTCGGCCTACCGGACGACATCCCGCTCCGCCAGGAGCCGCTTGAGGCAACCGGGACCGACGTCTACCTGTTCACCGGCTGCGTGATGGACACGATGCAGCGTCACGTTCATCGGGCCGCCCTCGAGGTCCTGACCGCGGCCGGATTCGGGGTCACTCCGACAAACGAACTGGCCCCGTGCTGCGGGGCCCTCCACACCCACGCCGGGCTGACCGGCGACGCCCGTGACCTGGCGTCGGCGATGATGACCGCCCTGACGGCGGACGACCGGCCGATCATCGTCGACTCCGCCGGCTGCGGTGCGGCGATGAAGGACTACGGCCACCTGCTCGGGACCGAGGAGGCAACCGCATTCGCGGCCCGGGTCTTCGACCTCGGCGAGTTCCTGGCCGACCACATCGATGCGCTGCCACCGGTCGAGCCGCTCCCGGTCCGGGTCGCGATCCAGGATCCGTGCCACCTGCGACACGTGCAGCGGGTCCACGAGGCGACCAGGACCATGCTGCGGCCGTTCGTGGCCGATCTGGTCGAACTCGGCGATGACGGGTTGTGCTGCGGGGCCGGCGGCGCCTACTCGGTGCTGCAGCCGGAGCTGGCGGGCCAGATCCGGGACCGCAAGCTGGAGGCGATAGACGCCGCGGCGCCGGAGCTGGTTGCGAGCGCCAACCCGGGCTGCTCGATGCACCTCGGCGCCGCCGGGGTCGAGACGATCCACCCGATCGAGCTGGTCCACCGGGCCCTCACCGGCGCCGGCGTGCCCTAGCGCCCGCCCGGCCGGTCAGTCGACCGGCGCGACCGTCGATCGGCCGGTCAGCCGCCGGCGATATCTTCCCGGACCGACCGCCGGTCGATCTTGCCGCTCGGGGTGAGCGGGAACCGCCCGACCGCCTGGTAGGCGGCCGGGATGGCGTAGGGTGGGAGCTGGGTTGCGAGGGCCCGTCGCCAGCCGTCGACCTCGACCTCGCCGGTCGCAACGTAGCGGGCGACCAGCACCGAGTCGCCGTCGCCGTCTGCTCGCACGCCGACCACGGCCTGTTCCACCCCGGGGAGCGAACCGACGGCGGCCTCGACCATCTCCAGCTCGACCCGGTTGCCCCGGATCTTGATCTGGTTGTCTGCCCGGCCGTAGTAGCGGAGCACACCGTCCGGATCACGGCTGACCAGGTCACCGGTTCGGTACCACCGGTGTCGCAGGCCGCCCGGCCCGGTCTCGTCGAGGAACCCGGCGGCGTCGAGGTCCGGGCGGTTCCAGTAGCCGGCCATCATCGTCGAGGTCCGGGCCAGCAGCAGGCCCCGCTCCCCGTCGGCCACCGGCCGGTCTCCCTCGTCGACGATCTGGAGCTCGACGTCGGCAACGGCACGACCGATCGGCAGCGGCCGACCATCGGCCGGGGCCTCGGTGAAATCGTGGGAGGTGATGTGGTTGACCTCGGCCGGCCCGTAGACGTTGCTGAAGTTGGCGCCCCGGAAGATCTTCACCAATTCGGCCAGCGGTTCGGGTGGGAAGACCTCACCGGCCGGCAGGACCCACCGGACCGCGGACCAGTCGTGGTCGGCCAGCCCACCCCGGGCCAGCAGCTGCTGGAACAAGGACGGGACGGTGTAGAGCGTGGTGCAGCGGTTGGTCGCCAGGTACGTGGCCAGACTGGCCGGCAAGCGCAGGTGGGGTTCGGGAATCAGCACCACCGTGGCCCCGGCCGCCACGCCGGCGAGGACCTCATAGGTCGACATGTCGAAGTGCAGCGGGGAGAAGTTGGCCATCCGGTCATCCGGCCCGAGCCCGAAGTAGGCGGCAGACATCGTGGCGTAGGCCAGCCCGCTGCGATGGGTGTGCATGATCCCCTTCGGGGTCCCGGTCGAGCCGGAGGTGTACATGACGTAGGCCAGGTCGTCGGCAACCGACGGGGCCGGCGGTGCCGGCGAGCCGGCATCGACCTCGGCCCACGAGATGGTTCGAGGGCCGCCGGCCAGAGGTTCGGACAGTCCAAGGACCGCACCGAGCGTGGCCTGCTCCGTCAGGGCGGTGACGCCAGCCCGCCGCAGGTCGTGGGTCACCAGGACGTCGATGTTGCAGTCGGCGACGATGGCGGCGACGGTGGCCGCGGTCGCTGCCGGATCGATCGGGACATAGGCAGCCCCGGCCCTGAGGACGCCGTGGACTGCGACCAGCGATTCCATCGACTTGTGGAGGTAGATGCCGACCCGGTCTCCGCGCCGGACGCCGGCCTCCCGCAGTGCGCTCGCCAGGCACCCGACCCGATGGTCGAGGCCAGCCCAGTCGAGCGAGCGGTCGTCGAACACTGCAGCGGTGCCCTCGGGGTTCGCCGCCGCCGCATCGGCGACCAGTGTTGACAGCAGGAATCGATGAGTCATCGGTCGGTCCTCTCCGGAGGTTCCTTCGTCAGCGACCGTGGTGGTGGATGCCCCCTGTTCTAGCCGTTCCTGGCCCTGTCGGTGGCAGATCCGGGCGCTCGTCCCGTGCCGGACCGGACGCGACCGGTGGGGTGGAGGCTACGCTTCGTGGGCGGTGGGTCCACGACGGCCCGGGGAGGGAGGCGTGACAATGAGCCAGTTCGATGCGATGGCGGCGATCGAGGCGATGACCGACCTCGACCACCCGGTGAAGCGCAAGGTCGCCGACTGGGCGGCCGAGGCGCTGGACGATCCGGCCCTGGCCGATCGCGATCGCGACTGCCAGTTCTGGGCCGACGGCTGGCAGCGGGCTGCGGCGCATGGGATCACCGGCCTGCTTGTCGACCCGGCCTACGGCGGTGCCGGCCTCGACGTCGTCAGTGCGCTGCTGTGGTTCGAGGGGCTCGGCTACGGCTGCCGTGACGCCGGCCTGGTCTTCGGGCTCAGCACCCAGGTGTGGACGATGCAGCCGGTGCTGGAGCGGTTCGGGAACGAGGAGCAGAAGCGCCGCTACCTACCCGGGCTGTGCTCCGGCGATCTGCGGGCGTCGTTCTGCATCACCGAGACCGACTCCGGCTCAGACACCTTTGCCATGACCACCCGGTTCGAGACGCTCGAAACCGCTGACGGCCCCCGGTATCGGCTGTCCGGCCAGAAGGCCTACATCACCATGGCACCCGAGGCCGACGTCTTCATCGTCTTCGCCACCTCCGACCCTGCGCTCGGGCAGTGGGGGATCTCGGTCTTCGTCATCGATGCAGACACACCCGGCCTCTCGGTCGGGCCGAATCGACCGAAGATGGGGTTGCGGACCACACCGTTCGCCGACGTGACCTTCGACGGCTGCGAGGTCGGCCCGGAGGCCGTGCTCGGTGCCGTCGGGGCCGGGGCATCGATCTTCTCCACTGCGATGGAGGCCGAGCGGGCCTTCGTCCTGGCTCCTCAGATCGGGGCGATGGAACGTCAGCTGGACACCGCCGTGGCCTTCAGCCGGAGCCGGTCCCAGTTCGGACAGCCGATCGGCGAGTTCCAGGCGGTGTCCCACCGGTTGGCGGAGATGAAGCTCCGGCACGACAACGCCAGGCTCCAGCTGTACCGGGCCGCCATCCTCGACGCCCAGGGCCGACCGTCGATGGAGGCGGCGGCGCTGGCCAAGATCCAGGCCAGTGAGGCCGCGCTCGCGTCGTCCATCGATGCGCTGCTCAACCACGGCGCCCAGGGCTACGTCACCGAGTTCGGGGTCGAGCAGGACCTCCGGAACGTGGCCGGGGGCATCGTCTACGGCGGGACGTCGGACGTCCAGCGAAACATCGTGGCCCGGATGCTCGGCCGCAAGGGCGGCTGATCTCACCGGTCGGCTCCCGCCGTCGCAGTTCGCACCGGCCGCTCCGATCGGGCAGGCTTGGGGCATGAAGATCAGGATCGGCTACGGCCTCGGGACCCGGAACGCCACCAACGAGCAGGAGCGGTTCTGCCAGCTGGTCGATGCGCTGGAACGGAACCGGTTCGACTCGCTGTGGCTGTCGGAGCGGATCGGTGGGGCCTGCCCAGACCCGCTGGTCGGCATGTCGTTCGCGGTGGCCAGGACCACGAAGCTGAAGGTCGGGATGTCGGTCATGGTCCTGCCCGGCCGGAATCCGGTCGTATTGGCCAAGTCGATGGCCAGCCTGGACCGGCTGTCAGGCGGGCGGCTGTTGCCGGCGTTCGGACTCGGGGTCGCAGACTCCGGCGAGCATCAGGCCTTCGGCGTCCAGCGCAAGGATCGGGGCGGCTGGTTCAACGAGGCCCTCCCGCTGATGAAGCGGCTCTGGACCGAGGACAAGGTCACCCACGCCGGCAAGCGGTTCACCATCACAGACGTCACGATCCGGCCAAAGCCGCTCCAGGAGCCGCTGGAGGTCTGGCTCGGAGGGATCGCTCCGCTCGAACTGAAGCGGGTCGGTCGCCATGCCGACGGCTGGCTGCCGTCGTTCTGCACCCCGGCCCAGGTCGCCGAGGCCCGGACCGTCATCGAGCAGGTGGCAGCGGAACACGACCGGGAGATGGATGCTGGTCACTACGGCGCCCTGATCCCGTACCGGACGACCAACTCCGAGATCCCCGAGGCGATGCAGGTCATCCTCAACGCCCGCAACCCTGACGCCGACCCCCACGAGGTCATCCCGACCAAGGACGAGATCGAGAAGACGATCGGGCGGTTCGTCGACGTCGGGTTCTCCAAGTTCGTCCTGATCCCGACGGTCGAACCGGACGACTGGGACGCCGAGCTCGACGAGATCGCCTCGATCGTCAAGCCGATCGAGAACTGAGCGGCTCGACCGGTTGCCCGGCCGGCGATGCGGTCAGCCGACCTCGGTGGTCGGTTCCCAGATCGATGTCATCGTCGCCGGGTAGACCGCAAGGGGCCAGCCGCTCCTGGCCGCCGGGTCGGCGACCACGATCCGGTGGTTGCCGGTGTCGGCGATGATCAGGTGCCCGGTCGGCAGCCGATCGATGGCGGTCGGCTGCTCCAGGCCGGAGAGCCCGAGCGTGGTGACCCGACGATCGGCCAATCGTCGTAGCCTGCCGTTTCCGGTGTCTGCGATGATCAGCGCCCCGTCCGGGCCGACGCAGAGCCCGCTCGGCCGCTGGAACCGGGCCCGGTGGACCGGCCCGTCGACCAAGCCCCAATCGTAGAACCCGTTGCCGGTGGCGGTGACCACCGAGCCGCCGTCTGTCAGCAGCCTGATGTTGCTCGAGGCCGCGTCACAGAAGGCGATGCCCCCGTCGGTTCGCACCAGGTCGACCGGTTGGGCCAGGCGGGCCTGCCCCGCTGCCCCATCCCGACACCCGGAGAGACCGGACCCGGCGATCGGTCCAATCGTCACGGTCGTCGTCCCGAGCAGGTCACCCGGGTCGCCGTCGTCGGCGGCGATCCGCACCAGCTGGTCGTTCCCGGCATCGGCCACGACCAGGCTCCCGTCCCGATCGATCGCCAGGGCGGTGGGGGCCAACAGCTCGTCGTCGGCCAGGACATCGAGCGCGCCGGCCTCCAGGTCGACCTGGAGGACCGAGCCGGTGCCGGACTCGATGACGTGGAGCACGGTCTCGGCGCCGGCGGCCACCGCGGTCGGTCGGTCGATGTCTGTGATCTCTATCGAGGGGCGCATCGTCCGGTTGTCGGAGTCGATCGTCCCGATCAGCAGCCGGTCGTTCCCGGTGTCGGCAACCACCAGCCGTCCCCCAGGGGTGACCGCAAGCCCGGCCGGGAATCGCAGGGTGGCGTCGTCGGCCCGGGCGGCCTGGGCCGGGCGGGGTCTGGGGATCGCCACCCGGTCCCGATGCCGTCTGCCGGCCGGCCGGGCCAGCTCGGTGGCGACCGCCTGACTCACCGCCTCGATGACCCCGGACCCGGCGGCCATCCCGACCACCCGGCCGTTCCGACCGATGACGGCGGTCGCCGGCCAGCCCTCCGGGTTGTAGCGGTTCCAGGTGAGATAGTCGGGGTCGTGGACGACCAGGTGGTCGATCCGGTGCCGGGCCACCGCATCACCGACCCGGTCGACGTCGTCCTCGAACGGGAATCGGGGGGTGTGCACCGCGAGCACGACCGGCTGATCGTCGCGGTCGCCGACCCCGATCTCGGGATCTCTCCACGCCGCAGCTGCCAGTGACAGCTCCCGCAGGGCGACCAGCGAGGCCTCGCAGGCGAATGACCAGAAGACGGCGACGACGACACGACCTCGAAGGGTCGACCAGTCGATGGGGTCTGACGTGAGCCAGTCACGACCTTCGACCGGGGGAGCGACGGGAAACATGGGTCACGTATCGGCCGGCCCCGGTCCGAGTTGACCCGCAATCGGACCCGGAGAGATCTGGCCGGTGGGAAGGCTGAGCAGCTACATTCGGGCAGCGACGGACTGCAGCCGGCCCCGAGGCCGGGCAAGGGGGAGACAGCGCCATGAAGGTCCCACTGACGATCAACGACTTCCTCGACCGGGCGGTTGCCGTGTACCCGGACCGGGTGGCCATCGTCGACGAACCGGATCAGGTCGCCCCGCCGCTCCCGGACCTGACCTACGGCCAGCTCGGCGACATTCGCCGCCAGATGGGGGTGGCCCTCGATGAACTCGGCATCCCGATGGGTGGTCGGGTGGCCATGGTGTCGCACAACTCGGCCCGGCTCCTGACCTCGTTCTACGGGGTGAGCGGGAACGGCCGGGTCTTCGTCCCGGTCAACTTCCGTCTCAATGCCGACGAGGTGGCCTACATCGTCGACCACTGCGGGGCCGAGGCCCTCCTGATCGATCCCGAGCTCGAAGAGTCCCTGGCCGGGGTCGACTGCAAGCACAAGTGGGTGATGGGAGCGGAGTCCGATGCGGTCTGGTACGGCCGGGAGGGCGAGCCGGCACCGTGGACCCCGGATGAGGACGCGACCGCATCGATCAACTACACCTCCGGCACCACGGCCAGACCCAAGGGGGTCGAGCAGACCCACCGGGCCCGGTGGACCAATGCGGTGACCTTCGGGTGGCACACCAGCGTCACCGACCGTGACGTCTACCTCCACACCCTGCCGATGTTCCACTGCGACGGCTGGGGGATGCTGTACACGGTGACCGGCATGGGGGTGAAGCACGTCGTCCTCCGCAAGGTCGACGGTGCCGAGATCCTCCGCCGGGTCGAGGAGCACGGTGTCACCCTGATGTGTGGCGCCCCGGCGGTCTGCGCCGCCGTCCTCGATGCCGCCGCCGACTGGGACGGGGAGATTCCCGGCCGGGGCAAGGTCCGGATGGTCGTCGCCGGTGCGCCGCCCCCGACCGCAACGATCGAGCGGATGGAGACCGAGCTCGGCTGGGAGTTCATCCAGATCTACGGCCTGACCGAGACCGCCCCCCTCCTGACCATCAACCGGACCCGCAGCGAATGGGACGAGCTCACACCGAACGATCGGGCCCGGCGCCTCGGTCGGGCCGGCGCTCCGGCCATGGGCATCACCATGAAGACCAGTCAGTCCGGCGAGCTGCTGGCCAGGGGCAACCACGTCCTGGAGGCCTACTGGGACAACCCGGACGCCAGTGCCCAGGCACTGGAGGGTGGCTGGTTCCACACCGGCGACGGCGGTTACCTGGACCAGGAGGGCTACTACAGCATCACCGACCGGAAGAAGGACGTGATCATCTCCGGCGGTGAGAACGGCTCATCGATCGAGGTCGAGGACGTGCTGTTCTCCCACCCCGAGGTCAACGAGGTGGCCGTGATCGGGGTACCCCACGAGAAGTGGGGCGAGACCGTGAAGGGCCTGGTCGTCCTGGCCGAGGGATCGACCACCACCGAGCAGGAGCTGATCGACTACTGCCGGGAGCGGTTGGCCCACTACAAGTGCCCGACCACGGTCGAGGTCCGGGACGAGCTGGCCCGCACCGCAACCGGCAAGCTCCAGAAGTTCAAGCTCCGGGCCCCCTATTGGGAGGGCCGGGACCGGATGGTCAACTGACCGCTTCGGACCCCGTGGCACGGTTCGTGAACGGCCGCAGACGTGTCGTCTGCGCGGTGATTGCCGCTTGCCTCGTGGTGGCCGGGTGCGGTCAGGCCTTCGATCGGGAGGTGGCGATTGCCAGCTTCCAGGACGCAAACCCCGAGGTCAGCGACGTCGAGGCCGACTGCTTGGTCGGCCGACTGATCGACCGGTACGGGCTCGATGGGCTGGAGACCAGGTTGGCCGAGGATCCGCCGGACCCCCGGTTCGAGGAGGCGCAGTTCCGGGACATGTTCGGCTGCGGGGTCGAGGGCGATGTCCGGGACCAGATCGCCGAGCAGCTGGCGGCGAACGGGGTGGAGGCCACCGACGCCCCATGCGTCGCCGACGAGTTGGTCGCCGGGCTGACCGACGACGACATCGACGTCCTGTTGTCCGGGGACATCACCGATGAGTTCTTCGCCAAGTTCTTCGCCGCAATGGAGGCGTGCGGCGCCGTAAACTCCTGAGACCCGACTGGAACGGAGCGCGCCATGACCCTCGACATCGACGCCGCCGCTGGCCTGATCGCAACCACCTGGGAGGACGAGCTGATCCCGAGGCTCCGGGAGTACATCGAGATCCCGGCCCTCTCGCCTGCCTTCGACCCCGACTGGGAGGCCAACGGTCACCTCGGGGCGGCCGTCGACCTGGTCGAGGGTTGGCTCTCGGCCCGGGCCGAACGGGGCCTGGTGGCCGGGATGACCGTCTACCGGAACGAGTTGCCGGCCCGGACCCCGGTCGTGGTGGCTGAGATCGAGCCGTTCGGGCCCGATGCCCCGACCGATGGTGGGACCACGATCCTCTACGGTCACCTCGACAAGCAGCCCGAGATGGAGGGTTGGCGGGAGGATCTGTCCCCGTGGACCCCGGTCATGGAGGGGACCCGACTCTACGGTCGGGGAGGGGCCGACGACGGCTACGCCGCCTTTGCCTCCCTGGCCGCCATCGAGGCGGTCCAGGCCGCCGGTGGTTCGCACGGCCGGCTCGTGGTCCTGATCGAGGCGTCTGAGGAGTCCGGGTCACCGGATCTGCCGGCCCACGTCGAGGCCCTGGCCGACCGGCTCGGGCGGGTCGACCTGGTGGTCTGTCTCGATTCCGGCTGCGCTACCTACGACACACTGTGGCTGACCACCTCGCTCCGTGGTCTGGTCGACGGGGTGCTCGACATCCGGATCGTCACCGAGGGGCTCCACAGTGGTGGCTATTCCGGCGTCGTCCCCTCGACGTTCCGCATCGCTCGAATGCTGCTGGACCGGATCGAAGAGGCAGACACCGGCCGGGTCCTGGTCGACGCTGCCGTGGTCGAGATCCCGCCATACCGGGTCGCCGAGGCCGAGGCGATGGCCGAGCTGCTCGGCGACGCCTCGATCGAGCACACCCCGTACGAGCCGGGCGCGGGCCCGATGGTCGAGGAGAACTCGGAGCGGCTGCTGGCCAAGACCTGGCGGCCGGCGCTGTCTTACATCGGTATCGACGGGGTGCCGTCGACCGCCGCCGCCGGCAACGTCCTGCGGCCCCGCACTGCGCTGAAGCTGTCGCTCCGGATCCCGCCGACCGCGGACCCGGGGGCAGTGATGACCGAGCTGACGAAGACCCTGGAGGCCGACCCGCCCTATGGTGCGACCGTCTCATTCCGGGATCCGGACGGTGCGCCGGGGTGGAACGCCCCCGATCTGGCGCCGTGGCTTGCCGCCGCAATCGACGGGGCGTCCAACCGGTGGTTCGGCCAGGGAATGCAGCTCTACGGCGAGGGCGGGACCATCCCGTTCATGGGGATGCTCGGCGAACGGTTCCCGGACGCCCAGTTCGTCATCACCGGCGTGCTCGGGCCGGAGTCGAACGCCCACGGCCCGAACGAGTTCCTCGACGTGGCCTACGCCGAGAAGTTGACCTGCTGCCTGGCCGAGATCCTCGATCAGGCGGCCCGAGCGGACAAGGCGGGTATGGGATGACCGAACCGGAGGCAGGAGAGCTGGCGGGGCGGGTGGCCATCGTCACCGGCTCGTCGAGCGGCATCGGGGAGGAGGTGGCTCGGCGGCTCTCGGCGCTCGGTGCCTCGGTGGTCGTCAACTCCTCGTCGTCGGTGGCCGCAGGGGAGGCGGTCGCCGATTCGCTGCCCGGGCCGTCGCTCTATGTCCAGGCGGACATCTCGGATCAGTCTGCGGTTCGGCGCCTCCTCGACGCCACGATCGAGCGGTTCGGCAAGCTCGACATCCTGGTCAACAATGCCGGCTGGACCACCGTCGTCCCCCATCACAAGTTGGATGACCTGACAGACGAGGTGTTCCTCAAGACCTTCGAGGTCAACGTGTACGGGACCTGGTGGCTGACCAAGGCCGCCATCCCGTTCCTCCGGGACTCCGATGATCCGAACGTGGTCTCCGTCACCTCGATCGCTGGGGTCCGTCCGGTCGGTTCCTCGATGGCCTACTCGATGGCCAAGGCGGCCCTGAACCAGATGACGGTCTTGCTTGCCAAGTCCTATGGGCCGATCCGGTTCAATGCGGTGGCGCCGGGGTTGGTCGCAACGCCGTGGACCGAGTCCTGGGACGCCCAGCATGCGGCGGTTGCGGCCGCTGCGCCGCTGAAGCGCTCGGCAACGCCGGAGGACTGCGCCGAGGCCACGGTCGGGTTGATCCGCATGCGGTACGCCACCGGCCAGGTCCTGGTGGTCGACGGTGGCCTGACCGCCACCATGTAGCCGACGGCCGGAGCGGATCGGGGTCTGCAGCCGGTTGCCGACAACGCCCTTGACTCTCATGTTCGTCGAGCCCCGAGAGTGGTGTCCGTGGACGAGCTGATGACGATCGGGGCATTTGCCGAGCGAACCGGGCTGTCGGTCAGCGCCCTCCGGTTCTATGCGAGCCAGCAGGTGCTCGTACCGGCCGAGGTCGACCCTCTCAACCGGTACCGGCGATACGCCGAGGCCCAGGTTGCCGATGGATGCCTGATCCGAGATCTCCGACGGTTGGGAATGCCGCTCGACGAGATCGTCCTGGCCCTCGCTCGAACCGAGCCGGAGCGCCGGGAACTGGTCGGGCGTCACCTCCGGGGGCTGGAGGAGACCGTCAGGCGCGCCCACGACTTCGCCCGGACCATGGGCGTCGCCAACCGAACGAGGAGGACCGTCATGACAGCAACGCTGCAATCCGTCGAACTGGCCGGTGCGATCGACCAGATACTGCCCGCAGCCGGCACCGATCCGGAGCGACCCCATCTCATGGGCGTGCTCGTCGAGGGTAAGGACGGCTCGGTCCGTCTCGTCGCCACGGACGGGCACCGGCTCGCGATCCGGGACCTCGTGCCGTTCAGCCTCGACGGTGATTTCAGGGCGATCGTTCCAGCCGTATCGCTCGGCCGGTGGCGGGACGCCATCGGTGGATCCGGCGAACTCTCGCTGAGCCTCGACGACGACCTGCTCAGCGTTGCCGGCCCGGACCTCGACCTGACGGCGTCGATCATCCCGATCACCTTCCCCGACTACGAACGGTTCCTGGTGCCGGCACCGGAGGTGACGTCGGTGAAGATCGATCGTCGACGTCTGCTGGCGGCGCTCGAAACCGCCGAACCGGACAGCCCCGTACGCCTCTCGGCGATCGGCGACCGGCTACGGCTTCGGCAGGGCCAACACCGCGCCGAGCTCCCAGCCATCGGCGCCGGTACGGAGCAGGAGGTGATCATCAACAGCAGCTTCATCCTCGATGCGACCCGAGACGCCATCGGTGCGGAGGTGGTCATCGAGATCGAGGACCCGCTGCGTCCGGTGCTGTTCCGCTCCGCAGACGACGGCACCTTCACCACGCGGATCATGCCGATCAAGCTCGACTGAACGGACCGACCTGGCCGGCCGGAGTGGACCGGACTGCTACGGCTGCAGGTCGACCGGCCTGGCTGTTGCGGCGTAGAAGTCGTTGCCCTTGTCGTCGATGACGATGAACGCCGGGAAGTCCTCGACCTCGATTCGCCAGATCGCCTCCATCCCGAGCTCGGGGTACTCCAGTACCTCGACCGTGCGGATCGAGTCCTTGGCCAGCCGGGCCGCCGGCCCGCCGATCGAGCCGAGGTAGAACCCGCCATTGCGACGGCAGGCGTCGGCAACCGCCCTGCTCCGGTTGCCCTTCGCCAGCATGATCAGGGAGCCGCCTGCGGCCTGGAACTGCTCGACGTAGGGATCCATCCGGCCCGCCGTCGTCGGCCCGAACGAGCCGGAGGCGTAGCCCCCGGGGGTCTTGGCCGGGCCGGCGTAGTAGATCGGGTTCTCCCGCAGGTAGTCGGGCATCGCCTCACCGGCGTCCAACCGCTCCTTGATCCTGGCATGGGCGATGTCCCGGCCGACGATCAGGGCCCCGGTGAGCGACAGGCGGGTCTTGACCGGATATCGCCCCAGTTCGGCCCGGATCTCCGCCATCGGCCGATCGAGGTCGACTCGGATCACGTCGGTCGACAGCTCGTCATCGGTGACGTCCGGGAGGTAGCGGGCCGGGTCCCGCTCCATCTCCTCCAGGAACACCCCCTCGGCGGTGATCTTGGCCAGGGCCTGGCGGTCGGCGGAGCAGCTGACCGATACCCCGACCGGGACCGATGCCCCGTGACGAGGGAGCCGGATGACCCGGACGTCGTGGCAGAAGTACTTCCCGCCGAACTGGGCGCCGATCCCGAACTCCCGGGTGAGGGCCAGGACCTCGGCCTCCATTGCCAGATCCCGATACCCGTGGCCGGCCGCCGAGCCTGCGGTCGGCAGCGAGTCGAGGTACCTGGTCGATGCCAGCTTTGCCGTTTCGACTGCGAACTCGGCAGACGTGCCGCCGATCGCCAGCCCGAGGTGATACGGAGGGCAGGCCGAGGTCCCGAGCAGGCGGAGCTTCTCGTCGAGGAATGACCGAAGGCTCGCCGGGTTGAGCAGCGCCTTGGTCTCCTGGAACAGGAAGCTCTTGTTCGCCGAGCCGCCGCCCTTGGTCATGAACAGGAACGTGTAGGCCGCGCCTTCCGTGGCCTCCAGTCTGACCTCGGCCGGGAGGTTGGTTCCGGTGTTCTGCTCGTCCCACATCGACAGCGGTGCCATCTGGGAGTAGCGGAGGTTCGACCGCTGGAAGGTGTCGAATGCGCCGCGAGCCAGCGGAACCTTGTCGTTCCCGCCGGTCAGGACGTGCTGACCCTTCTTGGCCTTGATGATGACCGTCCCGGTGTCCTGGCAGCCGGGGAGGACGAACCCGGCGGCGACGCAGGCGTTGCGAAGCAGCTCGGTGGCAACGAACCGGTCGTTGGCCGAGGCCTCGGGGTCGTCGAGGATCGAGGCCAACTGGTCGAGGTGACTCGGTCTGAGGAGGTGGGAGATGTCCCGGATGGCCTCGGCGCTCAACAACCGGAGCGCTTCATCCTCGACCCTCAGAAACCGGTGACCGCCGAGATCCAGCTCCTCGATGCCGTCGGTGGTGAGCAGGCGATACCTCGTGGTGTCCCGGCCGAGCGGCAGCAGGTCGGCGAAGACGAAGTCCGGTTGGCTTGCCATGAACTCAACGTAGCGCCCGGCGGTGGGACGGGAGTCAGCCCGTGGCCAGCAGGCCGAGGATGTCCGAGCCGTATCGCTCCAGCTTGGCCGGGCCGATGCCGGGGACCGAGCCGAGGGCGGCGAGCGAGTCCGGGGCGGTGGCGGCGATGGCGTCGAGGGTCTTGTTGTCCATCACCACGTAGGCCGGCACGCCGTCGGCCTTCGACCGCTCCCGCCGCCAGTCGGTGAGCGATTGCCGGCGAGCCGCCTCTTCGGCGCTGCCCGGCTCGGCCCGTGCCGGCTTGTCCTTGCTCCCGGCCGTACCGGTCCCGGTGCCAGGCAGGGTGGCCGGCCGGGTCTCCTCGGCCGGCCACGGGAGATCGGCGGGCCGGGCTTCGGCCAGCTCGGCCACGAACGGCGACGGCGGTCCGGACGTGGTGACCGCGACCGACGAGCGTCCCCTGGTGACGCCGACGTGGAAGATCCGTCGCTCCTCCTCGACATCATCGGCCAGCCGGTGGGGGTAGAGCCCGTCCCGGGCGTCGTGGACGACCACGTGCGGCCACTCCAGGCCCTTGGTGGTGTGGATCGTCGCCAGGGTCACGCCCGGCGGTGGTCGTTCGGGGTCGAACCGGGGGATGGCGTCCAGCCTGGTTCGTAGCTCGGCCTCGAAGCCGGCAGGGTCGTCGAACAGGCGGCCGACTGCCACCAGGGCCGCCAGCTCGTCGGCGTGGGCGGCCCGGCGGGCGCTTCGCTGGGACCGGTCGAGCTGGGAGGCGGCCCCAAGCAGGCCGACGTCGTGATAGATGGTGTCGAGCATTGCCTCGGTGGTTGCACCCCCGTCGGCTGCGGTTCGGAGGGCATCGATGTCGGCCGCGAAGCCGGCGACCGCCTCGGCCTCCTTCTCCCGGTTGAGACGCTGTGACAGCGCAACCAGGTCCTTGACCGAACGCTGCTCACACACCCAGTCGGTGATCCGGGGGTGGAGAGAGCGGGGTGGTCTGCGGAGGGCCAGTCGGAGGTCATCGGCCCGGAACCCCTGTGCCGGCCCGGCCGCCAGCCGCAGCCAGGCCAGCGCCGCCCCGACCCCAGACCGGTCGAGCACGTCCGGCCCGAGGCCGTAGGGCCGCACCACCGGGATCCCGGCGTGGTCGAGGTGGATGGCGGGCGGGAGCAGGGCGGCGTTGACCCTGGTCAACACTGCGATGTCCGACGGCTCGACCCCGGACTGGACAAGCTCGGTGATCCGGTCGGTCAGGGCGATCTGGGGGTCGCCGGACAGCACGGCCAACCCAGCGAGTGCCCCGGCGGTCTGGTCCGGGCTGTTTCCGGCCGCGATCTGCTTGCTGACACGGTGACGATTGTGGGACAGCAGGTTGACCGCGGCGTCGACAACCGTCGGCGGGCAGCGGTAGTTGACCATGAGACGATGGTCTGCGGCGCCGGGGAAGAACTCAGCGAACCGGATCAGCCAATCGGGCGATGCGCCGGCGTAGCCGTAGATGGTCTGGTCGTCGTCGCCGACTCCGAAGACCTCGCCGGCCGGCCCGGCGATCAACCGGATCAGCAGCAGGTGGGCCGGGGTCAGATCCTGGAACTCGTCGACGAGCAGGATCGGGGTGACCGACCGGGCGATCCGCCTGACCGCCGGCTCGGCCATCAAGCGGTGGATGGCCCGGAGGATCTGCTCATCGAAGTCGAGCGCCCCGGCCCGCTGCAGCGCCTCCCGGTACTGGGCCAGGACGGCGGGGAAGTCGGCCACGTCGCCGCCGTAGGCGGCCTCGATCTCGTGCGGGTCGCGGAGTCCGAGGCGGCACGCCGACAGGGCGTCGATCCAGGGTTCAAGCGGGTCGGTCAGTTTCTTGCGCCTGCGGCCGGGGACCACCCGGTCCAGTAGGCGCCGAACCTCGAGTTCGTCGATCGTCCGGGGCCCGGTGCCGCCGTCGGCGGTCTGGAACGGCCCGGACGAGGTGGCGATGGCCAGGGCCAGGCTGTTCAACGTCCTGATGTCGAGGCCGGCCACGTCGTCGAGGCGATCCCGCATCTCCTCCTTGGCCCGACGGTTGTAGGCGACGAGCGAGACGACTCGGGCATGGAGGCCGGCATCGGCGACCAGGTGGCGGGCCCGCTCGGTCAGGACCCGGGTCTTGCCCGATCCGGCCGGGGCCAGGATCCGGGCCGGACCGCTGCGGTGGGTCACCGCCGCCAACTGGTCCGGGGCCAACTCGGCCGCCGACGCCGCAGTACCGGACCGGGCGGTCATGGGTCGCAGGGAACCGGACACCAGATGGACCCGGGGTACCAGCGGACGGTCGAGGCTGGCCGGCAGGTCGAGGTCGAGCGGGCCGCCGTCGACCAGGACCTCGGTCCCGTCCGTCAGGGTCGCATCGAACGGCGTTGGGTCTGCCAGGTCCGGTGCCTCCGCGACCACCGCCCCGAGGGCCTTGGCCCGACCGAGCGGGGCGAAGGTCGGGAGCTTGCCCCTGGCGTCGACGGTATTGGCGGTCACGGCGAACGCCAGTCGCTCGCCTGGCAGCTCCCCGCCGACCGTCCAGGTGTGGAACGGCTCGTCGACGACGGGCGCTGCGGTGGGGAGGGGGCCCCGCCACCGGATCACCAACCGCTCCCGATCTCGCCACGCTCGGTGGAGGCGGGCGATGAGCTCGGTGTCGGCATCGGCGTCTGCCTCCACCTCCGGGGCATCCTGCCACGGCACCGGAACCGCCTGGTCCGGCTGGAGCAGGATGCTGCGGCCGAGGGGCTCCGGGCCGGCCAATGAGGCCGGAGTCCGGTCGGGGAGCGGGGCGGTCTTCGGTGCCGGTGCCGGCGGCCTGCGTTCGCGGTCCGCAGTCCGCATTGGTCCTGGCCGAGCAGGCCCAGTGGCTGGCACACGGGCCGGGACCGGGGCCGGTTCCCGCGGTGCCGCCTCGGCGCCGTGGTCGACCGGGTTGGTCAACGCACAGTCCTTGACCTCCGCCACGGTGGGATGGCTCCCACCGCAGTGGCCGCAGGAGATCTGCCGGGCCACTACCGACCCGGCGTTTCGGACGATCGTTCGGTCACGAACCCCTAGGCTATCCGGACCTCGTAGTAGAGGTTCGCCGCATCGTCGAGGTCGTGCTCGATCACGGAATGGAAGCCGACGTCCGCCACCAGCTCCCGCAGCCGGGCCGGGTGGAGGCCAAGGGTGCCGAGGCCCATCCCACCCGGCTCCGACAGCGCCGACTGGAGGCAGGAGGCCACCGAGAAGCCATAGAACATGGCCAGCATCGGGTTTCGGCTGTCGAGGTCGAAGTCACCGGTGGAGCGGATGTCCTTGACCAGCAGGGTGCCGTCCTCGGCCATCGCCGAGCGGATGGCTGCCACGGCCCGATCGGGGTGGGGCATGTCGTGGAGACAGTCGAAACACAGCACCAGGTCGGCATCCCCGTCCCCGGGGAGGGCCTCGGCCGGTGCTTCGACGAACCGGACGTTGTCGAGGCCGGCCTCGGTTGCCCGGTCCCGGGCCATGCCGATGGCGATGCCCGATGGGTCGTAGCCGACGCAGGTCGATGCCGGGTAGGCGGCGGCGATCGTCGTTGCGGTGACCCCGGCCCCGCACCCGACATCGATCACGGTCGCACCGGCCTCCAGTTTCTGGACCACACCGTCGAGGGCCGGGAGGACCTCCGAGGTCAGGGCCAGTCTTGACCTCGGCCCGGTCATGCGGGCCAGCCCGGCGGCGGCCGCAGTTCCCTGCTGCTCGTAGGTCACGCCGATCCCGGTCCGGAACGAGGTCAGCAACGCCTCGACGCTCTCCGGGTCGGTCCCGCCCCGGAAGGCGCCGGCGGCGAAATTGATCGAGGACTCCTCGTTGGCCAGGACCGCCGCCCCGACCGCGGTCAGTTGGAACCGGCCGTCACCCTGTCGGTCGATCAGGCCGGCCGCCGCCTGGCCGAGCAGCCACTCCCGGACCAGCCGTTCGGTCAATCCGGCCCTGGTTGCGACCTCGTCGCTGGTCAGCGGTCCGGCATCGGTCATCACCTGATACAGCCCGAGCCGGTCGCCGAGGTGGATCATCAGCGAGACCTGTTCGCCCATTTTGTAGTTCCACACCGAGAACAGGAACCGGTTGAGCTCGTCCTGGTCGAGCGCCTGCCCGTCCTCGATCGATCCGTCGTGTTCGGTCACCTGACCACCCCCGTCTCCGGCCACGCTAGTCAACCGCCGACGTTGCGGTCACGCCGACGGGAGTGCACCGGCTGTCTGTCACGCCGAGAGGATTGCACCGGGTGTCTCTTCGCGACGAACGGCTCCACCGGGGAGCCGTTCGTCTGCGAGCGAGAGGGGTGTGGCCGTGCCGCCGCGCATCGGCCACACCCCGATCTTGCGACGTCATCGTCAAGGTCCCACGGTTGGGGCCAGGTCGATGCATCGAGTACAGGTCGGCGGCCTCTCACTAGCCACAATCATCCGCCGTAAGGCAACAATACACGACCTGGCAACAAAGTGATATCTCAGCGCCAAGGTTCTTCAATCATTCATAGACGACCGTGGTGCTACCGATTTGTGTCAGTCTTTAATGGCGTACCGGAGCAGCGCACCATCCGAATTGGTTTCAGCTTCGTTACGAAGTCGAAGATATTGGAGATGGGCGTAGGTCTCGCTCTCGGCCATCGGTCCCCAGGATCGCGGTTTGAACAGCTCCTTCATGTACTCCTCGACCGTGCCCTGCCCGAGCTTCTCACCCGCCTCACGGAGGGCATCGAGGCGGTCGTGGTGGTGGCGGGAGATGGCATCGGCCCGACCGCACAGATCGCCGAACTCGAGGCCGTGGGCCGGCAACACCGTGGTTACCCCGTCGAAGGTCGACATCCGGTCCAGGCTGTCGAAGAACTTGGCAAGCGGATCCGGGTCGTCGGTCAGTCCTGAGATGTGGGGGGTGATGGTCGGGAGCACGTGATCCCCACTGATCATGATCCCGCCATTCGGGTCCCACAGGCACAGATGGTCCTCGGTATGGCCGGGCGTGTGCACCGCAACCCACTCCCGCTCGCCGAGGACCAGGACGTCTGCATCGGCAACCCGTCTGGTCGGGCGCGGCACCGAGAAGATCCGGCCGGCGGCAAGCCGCATGGCCCGGTACCGGATCCGCCGACTCAGCGGCAGCTCGTAGGGGCGGCCACCCCACGGGGTCTCCGGGGAGAACGGCCCGAGGCTTCGATCACGTCCCGGTGGACGCTCGGCGCCACCCGTCTCCAGGTCGGTGGTGTGATCGGGCCCCGCAGGCGTGGTCTCGAGGGCCTGGTCGTCGGCCTCGGCCTCGGGATCGAGGAAGGTCCGGAAGCTGCGGTGGGTGATGATCTCCGCTCCCGCTTTCCGGAACCAGCCGGCCTGACCGAAATGATCGGGGTGGGAGTGGGTGACCACGACGGTGTGGACCCGGTCGATCGAAAGGCCGGCCGACCGCAGCCTGGCCGCCAGACTTCGGCGGGTGGCCCGGCCCGGTAGTCCGGGGTCGACCAGGGCGAGGCCGTTTCGGTCCTCGAGGACGTAGCAGTTGACGTGGCCGAGTCCGGGGAGGTCGATCGGCAGCTGGATCCGAAGAACCCCCGCCGCCACCTCCTCGACGTCGTCGCGGGCCGGGCGCTGCTCCTGCCGCAGCGGTCGATGTGGCGCTGGTTCAGTCATCGAGCCAAACCATACGCGACCGCGGGTCCGAGGACCGAGCCCGTCGGCGACGTCGGGGGTGGCTCACTCCGGGGTGGTGAAGGTGAGGCGTGAGCGGCGGGTCTTCTCGGTGTTCTCCGCCTTGACCCACACCGTCATCTCGTACTGGGTGTCGGGATTCAGCGGCAGCGCCGCCGTCCACCTGCGCTTGCAGTCACCGGTCGGATTGGCCCAGCCGCTCGATCGGTCGGCCCCGGACGAGCCGTCGCTGCCGGTGATCTCGTATCGGACCGCAACGCACTGGTCGCTGTTGATGGCCACCGTGGCCCGGTCGGCCTGGAGGTTTGACAGCGAGACGTTGAGGGACGGCCGAGGTGGTTCCGGCTGCTCCTCCGGCGGGTCGTCTTCCGGCG
>JBCCFN010000035.1:0-24920 GCA_039029715.1 Actinomycetota bacterium
CGGCCCACCTCGAGAAGATCGAGAGCCCGCCGCGCACGCTCATCTTCGGGGCGATGAGTGACAAGGACTGGCCCGCGATCCTCGAGGTGCTGCGCCCGCACGTCGAGCGGGCGATCTACCTGCGCCCCGACATGTCGCGTGCCGAAGACCCGAAGCGCTTCTGCGACGTGCTCTCTGGAGAGATCGCGACGGACGCCGCGCAGGCGCTCGAGCTCGCGGGGGACGGCCCGACGCTCGTCTGCGGGAGCATCTTCGTGCTCGCCGCCGTCCGCGCCGAGCTCCTCGGGATCGAGCAAGATCCAGCGATCGCCATGTAATCGAGGCCGCGTCGGAACACGCGCCGACGGCTCGCGCGTCTTTTGACTTCGATGCACGTTGAACCAACGCTGGCCCTCGTGCGTCCACGGACAACGGTGCCTCGAACCCCGCACAGACGCCGGCTCCTCGGCGCGCTCGCCGTCGGCCTGAGCCTCGCCACGCTCTCCTTCGTCGCCTTCGCGCAAGACGAGATCGCGCCGCCGATGCGACGGATCACGATCGGAGCGAGCGGCGATTTGCTCTTCCACACGCGCGTGGTCGAGGGCTGCCTCGGTGGCTCCAACCGGGAGAAGAATCGGCGGCCGGCGCCATCCCCTCCCGACGGTCGGTTGCCGCCCTGTGTCGCATCGGGGGATCCGGAGTCCGGAGCCCGATCCCAGTACGAACCCTTACCGCTTTCGGTCTCAGGCTTCTTCCCGAACCAGTCGCTCATCTCAGCCCTTTCGTTGATCGATCGTGTTGCATGGTTCCTCCGGCTTCGCGCTCGGACCGGTCATCGTCGGACCACCCGGAGATAGGACGAACCGATCCGGAGAACCGACCCGTCGGCCACCGTCCCCCCGCTGAAGGGCTGTCGGTCGACCTCGACCGGGCCACCGGTCGGCCGGACCTCGAGTCGGCCGTCGTTGCGCTCCAGTTGGGCGTGGTGGGCTGCGACTTCGGGGTCGGGACCGACGTAGACCTCGCAGTCGTCTGCCACCCCGACGGCCGATGTCCGGCGGTAGAGGATGTACTCCCGGCCGGCCTGCGGGCCGTCGACGGCAACCAACCAGATCGACCGGGCGAGGCGCTCGCTGACGCCCACACCGAGGCCGATCCCCAGCGCCGTTGCCAGGTAGCCGGCCAGTTGTGAGACACCAGATGACTCCTGGGTGACGCGAAAGTCGCCGGCCAGGGCGGCAAAGGCCAGCCCGCCGATCAGTCCGCCGATGCAACCGCCGACCAGCCCGGCTCTGGCCCGGGCAACGCCGTCCTCCACACCGGCCACCGCCCCGGCGAGCCCGCCGATCACGACCCATGAACCGACCAGGACGGCCAGGCTGCCGGGCTCGCCGTCCGCCCGTGATGCGACCCAGAGGCGGTCGGCGATGGGGAGGAGGGATGCGGCAACCACGGCCGTCCCGAGCCCTGCCACCGCCGCTCGGCGAGCGCCACGGGTCAACTGCCCGGCGCTGAGTGGGCCCCACCCCGAGAGCGCACCGCCGAGCAACAGGGCGACGGCGATCGAGCGGACGCCCAGGTGGAGCTCCTCGCTGTCGGCCAAGAGCGACCGGTTGATCAGCGCGGCGACGATCAGACCGACGATCGGTGAGGCGACGCCGGCGGTGAGCCCGACGGCGACCGTGTTGGCGCCGAGGGCAGCGATTCGGGGCCGGCGACCCCGACCAGCGCCGGCCTGGGGCGCGGGCTCGGCGGGAACCGGATCGGGCCGCTGCGACGCCCGATCCGCTTGATCTTGACTCCACCACTCGGTCATCGCTCGACTCCCGGTCCGATCGGCTGGGCACCGGCGACCGAGACCGGTGGTCGAACGTCCCCGGTCGACTGCCCGCCGTCGGTACCGGCCCCGTTATCACCCTCCGTGCCGGCCCCGTTGTCACCGTCCGAGCCGATGACGCCGTCTGCGCCGTCTCCCGGTGCGGGGTCAAGGCCGCCTGTCGGCTCGGACGTGTCCGACACCCCGGTCGGGGTGAGCAGCTCGCCGATCGGCTGCTCGGCGACGAGGACGGTGCGGTAGCGGGCCCAGAGCTCTCGTGCCGAGTAGGACCGGTCGAGGCACCAGCGCTCGGTGGCGGGCAGGGTCAGCCGCGCCTCGAAGGCGTCGACCCCGAGCCCGATGTCGACCACTCGCAACTCGTAGGGACCGACCGGCGATGGGCCGCCGGCGGTCAGCCGCGGGTCTTCGACACAACCGTCGTCGTCGAAGCCCTGGACGGGACCGACGTCTCCCCCGCAAGCCAGCCGGGGGTCCGCTCCCCCGTCCACCGGCGTCGTCGCGTCGCCGAAGGCGCTCGGCTCGAGCACCATCGCCAACCGGGTCGCTGTCTCCGAGCAGGAGAACGGCTGGTCGACCGTCGAGCCTGGCCGCTCGGTGAGCAGCGCGAGCGCAATCTTGGGAACGGCCCGAGGATCGACGGTGACGTCGCACGCTCCGCCTGCGCACGGCAACCACCCGGCGACCACGGCGCCGGCCTCGACCGGTCGGCCGACGGCGGCGGCGCTTGCCACCACAGTGAGCCGATCCGACGACACAACCATGGGTGCCACGTTCGGGGATTGCACCGGGTTCGTTCGGAGGGCGCCAGGCGCGACGACCAGCGCCACCGATGCCGACGCCCCCGAGTCGGGCCGGACGGTGAAGTCCCGAAGCGGATAGGTCGGTGCAGCGCCGAACGCTCCGGTCGCGCCGAGACAGTTCGGCCCGACGATCAGGGCGTCGCCCGACCGCAGGGCGATGTCCGTACACCCCGCAACGCGCACCGGTTGGAACGGGCCGACGCCGTCGTCGCTCCCACCGCTCAGTCCACCTGCGTCCTCGACCACGACCGACTGGTCATCGGACCCCGGTGTCGATGTCGCTACCGACGGCTGCGATGTCTGCGGCGCCGCCGACGAGGCGCTCGTCGAGGGTGACGGGAGGGTTGTCGCAGTGGTCGACGGTTGATCGAGGACCGTCGTCGACACACCGACTCCTTCCCCGGTGGAGCCGGTCGCTCCACCGGCCTCCGCACCGGCCCCACCCTCGGACCCGACGACCGCGGTCAGCATCACCGCAGCGGCGAAGAGCGCACCGAGCAGGGTGGTCCGGGAGCCAGGATCCCGGACGATCGGGATATCCACGGCCGGTCGTGCGGACCGTCGTCCGTATCGGTCCGTCATCGCCACCACGCTCCTTCTGCAGTGTCCGGCTCGGCTTCTGCCGGTTCGGGGATCTGGTCGACCGGCCCCTCGAGCCCGATCCACTCGGCCGGGCGGACCCTGGTGTCACACAGGTGGTCCCACAGCGTTCGACCTTCGGCGCCGAGGGCCAGCACGGCACCGAGCACCATCCAGCCGACGCTGAGGATCACCATCGGGCCGATGCCGATGAACACGCCAAGGACGGCGAGGTCGAATGGCACCTGCTTGAGGACGATCTCCCGAACGATCAGCCGTCCCTGGCCGGGGACCTCACCGTCTGTCCGCTCCACGACCAGCCCACCCGACCGCTTGCCTGGCGTCTCGCCTGCCGCCAGCCACACCAGGTTGAGGAGCAACAGGCCCAATGCGAAGTCGGTGATCGCGGCCAGCAGCCGTCGGCCGAGCACCTCGATCGTCTGCGGTTCCTGGCCGCGGTTCCGGGGCGAGCCGGCGGCAACCGATGGCGCTGACTCCCCGTGGTGCGTCTCCCCGGACCCGGCAGACGGTGCCGCGGTCACAGACTCCGCCGGTCCGCTGGCTCCATGGTCGACCCCCCAGGTCGAGCTCCGATCGGTTGCCGGTTCGACCTCGACGTCTGCTTCGACCTGGGTTCGGATCTGCTCCCTGCTCGGGAGGGCCCGGGTCGGTGCGGAAGACGATGACGGCGACGGAGCGGGGATTGGGGCGTCGGTCGCCGGTTCGGGCCCGGTCGCCGGCACCCTTGCGCCGGCCTCGGGGTTCGGATGGGGCTCCGTTCGGGCAGACACCGGTGTCGAGCCATGCCACCACTGCTGCTCACGGCGCGGCGGCCCGCCTGCGGCGTCCGGCCGAGCCGCCTCGCTCGTTGCGGCTCGGTCCGAAGGGGTCACCGGGGATCCAACATCGACGCCGGCCAGCAGCTCGGCCAGACGCTCGGGCCGGTCTGGCGGTCCGGCCAGCCATTCGATCAGCAGACCGGCCAGATCGACGACCACCGGGTCGCCGGCGGCGAGCAGATCGGCCAGGACGGTGCCATCGGATGCGGTCCTGGCCGTCAGCTCCTCCTCGCCGACGAGCAGGCGGTTACCGATGACGGCGTGTCGGATCAGGCTGGGGTCTGCGGCCAGTGCTCGAAGGCTCAGGTAGACCAGGAGCCCGCTGAACGTATCGACCCCGGGGCCCCAGTGCTCTGCCCGCAGACGACCTGGATGCTGGTAGCAGGCGTGACCGCGCTCCGAGGGAGGATCGCTCGCCAGGTCGTCCAACCAGATGCCGTCGAAATCGACGAGGCGAAGCGCTCCCGTCGACTCCTCGACCAGGACGTTGCCGTGTTGCAGGTCGCCGTGGGCGAACCGGGCGGCCTGGAGGCTCTCGACCATGTTCCGCCAGTCAGCGGCGAGCGCTCCCAGCGAGATCGTGTCGGCATTCCCGGCGAGCTGCATGACGTACTGGTCGAGGTGCACACCGTCCACCAGCTCCATCCGGACCCCGGGGAACCAGTGGTCGCCGATCCGGACCGCCCGATCCAGCCAGTTGCAATGGGCCGGCCACGGGAGACCGACCCGGGCCTGGAATCGTTCGAGCGCCGAGTACCGCGTGGCGTCGGCCGCCCGGGCGTTTGTGAAGAAGCGGAGTGCCCAGGCGCCGTCGTCGTCGTCGCACGGGAACACGATGGCGTTCGATCCGGTGAAGGACATCGGCAGCCCGGGCAGGACACCGTTGCGGTGCCGGCACCCCTGCAGGGAGGCGTCGAAGCGGCTCGGCAGCTGGATCGCTCGGGCGTAGTCGGCCGGGGACGGGAACTCGACCGCAACGGTCATCGACCGCCTCCCGGTCCGATCGGCTGCGTCGGTGTGGTCAGCGGACCGACGGTCGGCAGGGCTCGATAGGGCTGCGCCGCAATCGTCATGCGAAGGAGCAGCACATCGTCGGCCGCCATCTCGTCCGTCGTCCGCGTCCTGTCGATCAGGGCCCCGAATCCCGCGTGGTCGAGGCCGACGAGCACCCCCCAGGGGTCGCCGATGACCTCGTCCCGATGCAGGGCCCAGGCGGCGATGGCGTCGGTCATCACCAGGACCGCATCGCCAACGGCCAAGTCGTCGATGGCTATGGCGCTCAGCCCCGGCACGACCGCACCCGGTCCCGGCGGCTTGGACGAGATCAGCGTCGGGTGGGTGTCGAACTGGTCCGCCCGATGTTGGGGCGCCGCCAGCAGGACCCGGTACCCGTCGTCGCTCGGCCGGAGATGGACCAGTGGAGAGTCCCCGACGGCGAACGCCCGCAGATGCCAGGAACCCTCGGTCCCAGCCCACAGCACGCCCGCAGTGAGCGTGCACTGCCCTCCCGAGGTCTTGAACTTGGCGCGGGCCAGCGCCGCAACGGGATCGGTCGTCGGCTCCGAGCTCGGACTCTCCAGCCGCCACGTCTCCCGGGCGCGGTCGAGGGCATCGGCGAGCTCGGCCCGGACCCACCGTCCGTCGATCGCCCCGCCCGCCTCGGCGATCGCATCGGCCGCAGCGTCGACGACGAGCTCGGCCCAACGCCGGCCATCCCAGCCGCCGGTGGCGCCATCGGCCACGGCGAAGCCGGCCACCGGACCGCCGGCGACCGCAGGGTCGAACCAGGCGACGTCCTGGCAGCTCTCCGGTCGCTCACCCGGCTTCGCCGTCACGAACACCTGGGGCTCGATCAGTCCGCTCACGTCACCCCCCGTACTCGGCCCCGTTGAGGACGTCGAGCGTCCCGATCTCCAGGAATGCCGCCAGCTCGTGGGGCGAGGCGTTGACGATGAGCGCACGGGCACCGGCACCGATCGGCTTGCCCTTGTCTGCCGCCGCGGTGGCCAGGTCCTCCGGGAGCGGGCTTGAGATGTCGAACAGCCGACGGCCCGGTTCGGGGAGTCCGTTCGGGGTGCTCGGGAACCAGCTGGCGTCGAGCGGGGTGGCGCTGACGAACGCGTTCAGGAACCGCAGCGGGCCATGGTTCGTTCGGAGCGTGGTCAACCGCTCGGCCCACTCGTCGAGTCCGGCCGGGTGCTGATCACCGGTGGGGGCGTACGGCTCGTCCGTGACGACCCCATCGGTGAGGTTGATCACGATCGGCGGGTACGAGTCGGGGTGGTTTGCGCAGAAGTCGGCGGCCAGGCTGCCAGCCCGATAGATGGCCTCGCACATCGGCGTGGCGTAGCCGGCGACCGGCTCCAACCACTCCGGGACCGAGATCATCTCGCCGTCGAAGTCGGCCCCGCCGTTGCGCTCGACGACCCGGATCGGGTTCAGCGCCAGCTCGGTGCTGGTCACGACCTCCTTGCCGGCGAGCATGCCCCCGAGCGCCGGCTCGACGGCCTGGACATCGGCCGTCGCCGACATTCCGTAGCCGATCAGGCCGACCCGGAAGTACGGCCGGGGACCCTCGTGTTCCTCGTGAATGCAGAGCAGGCACAGGTTGTAGAGGGTCTCGTTGACCGCATCGGCCACCATCTGGGCCAGGGTCCTGCCGTCGTTGCGGACCGTGTCCTCCATCGAGTACGAGCGATCGATGAGCAGGAGGATCATCCCCGGTCGCTTCCTGTTGATGATCACCTTGGATCCGGCGTCGGTCATTGCTGCTCCTTCATTGGTCGAGTTGCTGTGTGGGCCGACGGTCGCGGCGTCTCGATCCGGTCGGCGCCGGCCGCCACCCGGCCGGGGTTCGATCTGACCCGGACGGTGTGAGGAAGGCCTCGGGGGTCGAGCTCGGTGGCGGTGCCGCAACGCCGGCACGTGATCGTCGATCGACCACCGCTCGACCGGTCCGCTGTCAGCGCCGTGACGTCGAACGAACCGCAGGCGCCACACTGGAATTCTCGAAATCGTTCGGCGTTGACCAGGTCGTCGAGACCTGTCCATCGAGTCGTCGACCGAGCCGGATCACGGCGATGCTGTTCGGACGCAGCGGAGTCGGACCGGGCCGAGTCGCTTACCGGTGGTTCGTGGGGTTGCCCGCCGGGTCGGACCCGGCCGCCGACCGCACCGTCGGCCGCTCCCGTATCGACACCGGGCCGGACCGGCCGCCGGCGGCGGTCATCGTTCGGCTCCACCCGCTCGGGACGGCCTGTCGACGAGTGGTCGGCCGGTGTGGTCGTCGTCCGCGGCGAGGCGCCCGGCCGGTTGTCGCCCTGGTCGTCGACCAGGTCCGGGGCGAGCGACTCCCGCCACTGCTGCATCGACCAGACGCTGAGTAGACCGAGGCTGAGGGTGACCAGCACCAGTGGCCGGTTGAGCCCCAGACCCGAGCCCAGGCTCAGAACGATGCCACCGAGGACGGCACCACCGGCAGCCCAGGCCAGGTTGCGGCTGTCGACCGGGTCGCCCGAAGGTCGAGCGCTCATCGCCGAACCACCGTGAGGTCGATGTTGACGTCCCCGTCACGGCAGTTGGCGGCATCGGGACGGGCCTCGTACCGCAACCGGCCGGAGAACTGCTGGACGGTCAGCGCTCCACCGTCGATCGTCAGGCCGGTCGGCTGGAGTTCGAGGATCCAGCGGGCATTGGAGTCCTCGCCACTGCACGTCGCGCCGAACGAGCTGACGGCCGACCAGGCCCGGTCACCTCGCTGGTACTCGAAGTCGACGCCATCGCTGTCCAGGCCGTCGACGGTGCATGAGCCGCCGCTGCAGCTGATCGACATCGACTGGGCCTTCTCCTCCCAGTTCTCCTCGCTGCAGTCGGTCCAGCCGATGCAGTCGACGAGGTCGGCCGAGATGTCGAAGCTCCCCTCGGGACTCACGCCGCTGAGGTCCCCCAGATCGACCGGGAACTGCTGCTCCAACGACTGCAGATCGTCGCGGGCACCGTCGAGGCTTGACCGGACGGCCGCCATGGCGTCCTCGCTCTCGGCCAGCTGCTCCTGGCCGAGCTCGACCTCGCTCCGGGCCGCCGCCAGCTCCTCAGTGGTCTCGTCGAGGCGACGCTCCAACGCTGCGACGGCCTCATCGGCTCGGGCCCGCTCGTCGGCGCCGCTGCGCTGGAGGCTGAGCGCCCAGACCGTGACCGCAACGGTGGCCACCGTCAGGAGCGCCATCAGCACGGTGAGCAGACGTATCAGACGCTCTCCCGACCGGGTCCCCACCGCCCCCGTTTCGGCATCGCCGGCCTGGCCCTGCTGGCCCGGCTGATCGTCGAAGCGACCGCCGCCGGCCGGTTCGGGATGGACCATGGGCCTCGTCCCTGACATCTCAGCGGCCTCCTTCTGGCTCGAAGAACTGGTCGAGTGCCCGCTCGACCGGACCCCACGGGATGCCGAGCGGTTTGTCGACCTTGACCGTCACCAGATCGCCGGCCACCAGGTACTCGCCGGTGACGCCCCGGTGGCTGAAACTGCCGGCCGCGTCGTCGCCGACGAATCGAGCCCCGGCACCGGCGGCGAGATCTCCGGCCCGGCGGACCAGCGCCGCCTTCTCGTCGTGCACCCGGAAGGTGAAACTCCGCCTGGTCAACTCCGGTTCTCCTCGTGATCTCCGGTCGGGACGGTGGGGGCTCCGATGCGGAGCACCACCCGTTAGCCAGCTTCGACCCGGGTGGTATCGTTGAGATCTCACCGCTTGTTACCAACGGCGGGTACGGGGCCCTGGCCGGGGGCATCAACTCACCACGGAAGGACTCGGGGGCCCGATTGTTTCGAGTGGCGGTACTCGGGGAGATGACCGTGAAGGTCGGCGGGGAGTCGATCCCCCTCGACCGGCAGGCCAAACGCCTGCTCGCTGCCCTCGTCGCTCGCCGGGGTCGACCGGCCAGTCCCGATGAGCTTGCCGGTGAGCTCGACACCTCCGAGGCCGCGGTCCGAAACGGCCTGTCCCGGCTGCGCAAGAAGGTCGGTGACGACGTCCTGCCGAGCGGACGCGGCGGGTACCGCCTCGGCGTCGACCGCCGACAGGTCGATGCATGGTGGTTGCTCGAGACCCTCGACCGGTCGCTCGACGATCTGACCGACGAGGGCCTACTCGCAGTGCTCGACCATGGCGAGTCGTATCCGGGGGTGCACGAGACCGACACGATCGACGGTTCGAGGCTTGAGATCAGGAACGCCCAGAAGCAGCTGGCGGTGCGGGTGATCGAGGCCGGCCGGCGGTCGGTCATGGTTCGGATCGTCGGGTTGATCGACGCTCGCCTGCACGAGGATCCCTACGACGAGGAGCTCATCGGCGCAGCCGCTCGGCTCCATGCGGAGTTGTTCGGCCGCCGCACCGGGCTCGGTCTGCTCCGGGCTGCGACGACCGAATTGGTCGAGGTCGGGCTCGCGCCGAGCACCGGGCTGACCGACCTGGAACTTGAACTGCTTGGCGACGAGCCGCCGAACGAGGTCCCGCACGTCGGCTCTGGCCGGTCGGCTCCCAGGCGTTCGGTTGGCCCGAGGGGGTTTCCGGCGTCGTTTTCTGGGTTCGACCGGCCGGCCTACGTGCCGCCGGACGGCGCCGACTTCGGATCTCTGGCCGACCGGAGCGACCCGGATCGGCCGCACTGGATCGCGGTCCGTGGCCCGGCCGGCGTCGGCAAGACGAGGTTCTGCGTCGAGCTGGCGGCGGCGATGTTCGATGGTGGGGCCGAGGTCATCCACATCGAGCCGGCCAGGGCCGGGGCAGGCCCCTGGTTCCAACTGTTCGCCGAGGCGTTCCCGGAGGTCGGTGAGCTGATCGAGGAGCTCATGGACGCTCGGGCCGACGTGGCCGACTTCCGCCACTCCGTTGCCCAGACCCTGCGGGCGTGTCTTGGTGAGCTGACCGGGAACGGCCCGGCGGTCGTGGTGATCACCCGGGCCGACCGCTTCGACACCGAGAGCGTCGAGGCGCTCTGGTACCTGCTGCGCTCGCCGATGCCGGGCCGCCTCACCGTTGTCCTGGCCGGCGACACCCATCACGATCGGACGGGGCCGAGGGTCGTCTCGCCCCAGTGGCCGACGTCGGTCGCATGGGAGTCGTTCGTGCGCGATCTGGCTGACGGTGATCTCGCAACCGTCGTCGACATCGAGCCACTCGACGATGTCAAGATGGAGCAACTGGTGCGGGGCCTCCATCCGACCCTCGGGCGGGTCCAGGCCGCCCAGTTCGCCCGCCGGGTCCGCCGGGCATCGGGCGGACTCCCCGGCATGGCCATTCCCCTGATCGAGGCGCTCGACTCCGACCCGGGGCGACGGGGCGACGGTCGAGACCAGGAGACCGATCTCCTCGCCCGGTTGGTGGCCGAGTTGTCTGACGACGCCCAGACCATCGGCGCCGTCGGCGCAGTGCTCGGCCTCCGATTCCGGGTCGGGGAGGTGGCAACCATCTCCGGGGTGTCCGAGGACGCGGTGGTACTGGCGCTCAACGAGCTCTACCGCAGAGGCCTGGTGGCGGTGGAGTCGAGGCTCGGGGCCCTCCGGGGTGGATCGGCCGACTCGGACCGTCATCCGGCGGACGACGATGACGGGCCTGCCGGTGCCGACGACGGTGGCTACCGATTCGCCAATGCGATCGCTGCCGCCGCCCTCCTCGACACGATCACTCCGGACCAGGCTCGGATCTGGCATCGACGGGCGGCGGAGTTCTTCGCTCGGGATGCGGTGCGCCGGGCTCGCCATGTCGTGGCCAGCGAGGGCGGGGCTGCGGCCATGGTCGCCCTGATCGACGCCGGCGACGCAAACCTCCTCCACGGTCGCCACTACGAGGCTGCGGCCGACTATCAGCAAGCGACCGAGTTCTCAGACGGACCCCTGCCGCCGAAGGTGCTGGTCGGTCTGTCGCGGGCGTTGGACCTCTCCGGTCGGACCGCGGAGGCGGAGAAGGTCCGCTCCTCGGCCTTCGACCGGGCGTTGGCTGACGGCGACCACTCGGTCGCTCTTGCGCTTGCGCTCTCCGGCGGCCCGGAGTGGGAGCTGGTTCGGGCACCGGAGGTCCTGCTCGGTCGACTCGATGCGGTCGACCCGGAGCGGCTGTTGCCGGTCGAGCGGATCGCCCACGCCCACTACTTGACTCGCCAGCTCGTCTACGGGGGCCGGGCCGCAGATGCGTCTCGGACCGTCGAGGCGGCCTGGCCCGCCGTCGAGACCCTGGCGGACCGGGTCGACCTCACGCTGGCCCGCCGGTACGTGGAGTCGGCCCGATCGGCGCCGGCGTCCTGTCTGCAGATCCTCGAAGGACTACGGCCGCAGCTCGACGAAATCGATGTCAGACGCCGAGCCGACGTCCTCATACACATGGCCGTCGACGCCTACGAGTCGGCTCAGCCCGAGCTGTTCGAGCACTTCCGGGCTGAGCTGTGGCGCATCGTCGATCAGACTGCGCCCATCCGGCGCTGGCATGCACTCCTGCTCGACGGGGTCAGACTCGCCGATCAGGATCGGTCGGAGGCCGGCGCGGCGCAGCGGGCTGCAGCGGCCGAGCACGCCATCGGCCACGGGATCGGGGATGCGATCACCGCCCGGCTGGCCGGCGAACTGGCCGAGCAATGGATCCTGGGTGAGCCGCTGGTTGCGGCAGACGAGCTGGGTGCAGACGACGTCGTGGCCCTCGGCACGACGTCGCCCCTGTTGGACGCCGGCCTGGTGCTGATCACCGAGGCTGCGGGCGATCGACGCGGCGCGCTGGTCCAGGCCGAGGCGGTGGTCGAACGGGCGCTTGGTCGACACAACACTCGGAGCGCCCCGAGCATCGCCGTGGTGGCGTCGGTACTGGCCCGCTCCAGCCGCCATCAGCTGAAGGCTGCGGCGCTTGACATGTTGATGATGCGAGGCGACGTGATGCTCCTGATCGGTGCCTTCGTCGCCGGGTTGGGCCCGTCGGCCCGTTACGCCGCCCACCTCGAATCGAGGCCCTCGGAGCGCCGTCGCCTGCTCGGTCTGGCCAGGGACCAGGCGATCCGTAGCGGATCGCGCCGCTGGATCAGGCTGACCGACCCCGAGGTCTGAGTCCCGTTCGAGGCCCGGCCCCGATACGGGCGGGCCTCAGTGGCTGGGGTCCTCCTCATCGGACAGTGGCAGGAGGGCCCGCATCGAGAGTTCGTCCAGATTCCAGAGATCACCGGGTGAGACCCAGCGCTCGTCAAGCACGAGACGTTCTGGCAGATCCTCGGTCCGGACCCCGGCGAACACCCGGGCCACGTACCGCACCGAGCGGACGAACTGATCGGGGTTGATACGGGAAGAGTCGGTGCTCCTCGTCCTGGGTACCTCGTCCCTGGGCACCACGCCGCTCAACTCCAGGATGCTGAAGCTGGCCAAGGGCTCGATAAGGGCGTCGGTATCGCCACGCTCGGCCGCTGCCACCAGCTCGGCCAGGGTCAGTGGCGGGTCGTCGTTGCCGTCCCGGAAGCGGGCCGGTCGACTCCGTACCGGGTCGATCGTGACCGCCGGTGCGCAGTCTCGCCCCGCCTGGGCGTAGGCGTGGTGGACGAAGCTGGCACAGGTGAAACTGCGTTGACCGGGCGCCGGCGGCCGCTCGGTCGCCAGTCGCTCGGCTTCGTTGATCAGCTGCATGACCTGCCCGAAGAGTCGGGCCGGCGCCCGCCGGCGCACCAGCAGCAGGATGCCGGTCAGCATCAGATCGTCCCAGGCGTAGAGGTTCTCCTCCTCCAGCATTCGCATCGTCCACCGGGCCGCCGACCGGGCGCAGGCCGCGAGGTCGTCGTCGAATCGAGCGACGCCGATAGCCGTGTGGGGCGGCCGGGCCACCCGTTCCAGCGGCCGGAACGTGAACTCGTGGCCCGCCACCTCGCAGATGCTCATCTCACCGTCGACGATGGCGGCGACACCGACATGGCGCCACGGATCTCCGGCGATCTCCACCAGGTGCTGGAAGCCGCTCGGCCGGGCGGTGAAGATCAGGTCGCCCTCACGGACCGAGTCCAGAGGGACGGTCGGCAGGTCGCTGGCCGGTTTCTCCATCGTGCCGATCCTCACCTCGTCGTTGCGGGATGCTTCTACACCCACTGGGGTCGAAGATACCGTGGTGGCCGAGCGAGTTCCGGAGCGTGACCTGATGATCGACAGCCCGTGTCGAGTGCTGGTGTTTTCCGCCAACCAGGTCAACGACGCGCTCGACACCGACAATGAGCTCCGGGCCATCCGCAATGCGCTCCCTGACGCTGCTGTGGTCGACTATCTCCCGGCCACGAGGGCCGACGAGCTGGTGGTCGACATCCGCGAGCGGAAGCCGAACATCATCCACTTCATGGGCCATGGGAGACCGGGTGGGATCGAGCTGGCCCACGGCCGGAACGACTTCCGGCCGGTCACCGGCGAGGCCCTGGGTCAGCTGTTCGAGGGCCGAGGCATCCAGCTGGTCGTCCTGAGTTCGTGCTATTCCGCATCGCAGGCCCATCAGATCGAGCCGGCGGTCGTCGCCGTGGTCGGGACCCCGGACCGGCTGGAGGACGAGTCGAGCCAACGTTTCGCCGCAGCCTTCTACCGGACGTTGGGCCGTGGTGGTTCGGTCGACGAGGCGCTCCGGGACGGCCAGGACGCAGTCAACCTGCAGAACCTGTCCGATCGGTTCGTCTGCCTCGGCGACGGCTCGCTACGCCTGCGGCCCAGTGGTGAATCGTCGGTGGCGGTGGCGCCACGATCGGGTCCCCCCGCCGCCATCGACTCCTCGCCGCTGGCGGACGGACCAGACACGACAGTGGCCGTCTGGCGGGTCGCTGCGCTCGGTCTGGCCATCGGGTTGGCCGTTCTCGGCCTGTACCTGGTCATCGACGGACTGCGCTCCGCCGCCTGACGTCCGACGCCGGCGGCTCAGATCTGGACCCCGTTGAGGATGACGAGCTGGGTGACGAGCGCCCCGCCGGCACCCTCACCGTCGACCCGGAGGTCGATGGTCTCGTCCCCCCTCCGGACCGTGATGGTCGTACCGAGGCGCTTGGCCAGTGCCTGGGTCAGTTGCTCGAGGTCATCGGCCGGCGTGTCGTCGATGGCGATGATGGTGTCGTCCGACACGACACCGGCGGCTCGGAGCCGGCCGTCGTCGACCCGGATGATGAACAGACCCACCGCATCCCCGTAGCCGTCCGGATCCTGGACCCGGTCGAGCGAGGTCTCGACGAAGGTGGTGAGATCGTCTGGCACGTCGCCGGTGTCCAGCGCGGCGCGGAGGTGGGACGCTGCGGTCTGACCGTCGGCCAGCATGAAATTCAGTGCCGCTTCGGTCAGGTGTTCGTTGGCCGACAGTGCCGGGATCGTCGTGGTGCCGGCCTCCGAGGGCGGTCTGTCCACGCGGCGTTCGATGTTCTCGTCCAGGCGCATGCTGAGATCCGCCATCTCGGCGAACAGGGCCGAAGGCCAGGAGCCGAGGTCGTCGGGATCGAGGGTGACATCGAGTTGGGACGCCAGGTCGACCAGCAGTGGGTCGGCTTCCAGGTTCGGGACCTGGATGGCCGCCGACAGGCTCTGGAGGAGGGATTGACGGGCTCGGAGCTGTTTGTCGGTCCAGATGATCTCGGCTTCGAGGGCACGTTCCTGATCGGTATAGGTCGTGCGGTCGGCCAGCGCTCGCAGCTGCTCGACCAGTCCGACCGGATCGGTGAAGTGGAGGTGGGCCGTCTCGAGGTGACCGAACGCCGCGGACACACTGGCCGAGACGTCTGGATCGTGAACGAGATCTCGTTCGTTCGCCCGATAGGTCGACTGGTCGAACGGGAACAGGTCGGTGCCGGCGGTGATGTCGTCGACGTAGCCATCGAAGGCGGCCCGCGCCCGGTCCTCGTACTCTGCGCCGGTCTCGTTCGGCCGCCTGACGTCCCAGAAGGGCTCGGGTGGGAGGGCCTCGATCGTGAGGACCTCCGACACCCTGTTCTGGAGCGCCTCGGGGTAGGACCGGGCGACGACGGTCAGTGCGGCCTCGTAGCGGGCCTGGGCGCCGTCGACGTCCTGCTTGGCCGCGCCGGACGTCGACTCCCACCAACCACCGGCCGTGCCTCCGAGCACCACCACCCCCAACACGAGCGCACCGACGCCGGTCAACGCCTCGGCCGGCTGAATGGCGGGCCGTCGCCAAGCCCGTACGACGACCGTGGCCAACGCCCCGGCGACGAAGATCATCAGAACGCCGACTACCGCCTGCACGACCATCGAAGGTAGTCGCTGGTCAGCGCAAACGTTCGCTGGAGCCTGGCCGCCATGTCAGATCATCGGTCCGCGCTCTCGGCCGCCGGTGACAACTCGCCGGTCGGGACGGGGTCGAACTCGACGGGATCAAATTACTTGACCCGTCAATCGAAATCTCGTAGCTTGAACCTTGCCGTCATTAGTTGACGGTTCAAACAGAGAGACGACCAGGAAGCGACCATGAGCACCTCGCAAACCCACACCACGCCCGCCCTGCCGACCGGCAGCTGGCGGCTCGACCCAGAGCGGACCACCGTCACCGTGACCGCCACCAAGCTCGGCTTCTACAAGGTGCCGGCCACCATCGCCGTCGTTTCCGGGACCATCGAGATCGATGCCGACCACCAGGTGGCCGGCGTCGAGGTGGTGGCCGATGCCGCCAGCTACACCAGTGCCAACCCGAAGCGGAACGACCACGTCCGGAGCGCAGACTTCCTCGATGCCGAGCAGCATCCCGAGCTGGTGTTCCGGGCCGATCGGGCGGAACCGACCGGCACCGGCTACCGAGCGACCGGCTCGGTCACCGTCAAGGGTCGCACCGTCGAACTCGGGGTCGAGATCGGAGACGTCGAGTTCGACGATCAGCAGGGCTCGTTCACCGCATCGGCCACCATCGACCGGACCGCCATCGGGGTCGACAAGCTCCCGTCCCTCGTCATCGGCAACGACCTGCTGCTGACGGTGACTGCGGTCGCGACCACCGACTGATCAGCCGGTGGCCGGCCGGGCCATCGGCTGGTAGGTCCCGACCGGGCGACGAGAAGCGAACCACGTCCTTCACCGGACACCTACGGCCCGCCTGGCCAGCGCGGCCGCACCAGCTGCGGTGGCCTCGGTCTGGGTTGCGACCTCGATCGGTCGACCGCCGAGGTCCCGCTTGCGCTCGATCAACAGCCGGTTGCGGCTCCCACCACCGGTGGCCAGGTGGCGGATCGCATCGGTCCCGGTTGCCGCCATCAGCTCTCCGATCCGGGCTTGACCCTCCCGGGCAACCTCCTCGGTGATCTCGATCCCCTCGGCCGAGGCCAGGAAGTCCGGCCAATCGAGCCCGAGTTCGATCCGCCGGGCGTCTATCCGGCCGCCTCCTCGTTGCAACCCGGTCATCGCATAGGTCCGGTCCGGGATCACATGGGCACCCTGCCCGATGCCGGCAGCCGCAACCCGGCCGGTGGCGTCGAAGCCCTCACTGACCAGGAAGAACGCTTCGGCGGTGCCGATCGAGTCGAGCAGCATCCCCGGTTCGGTGACCCCGAGGGCCAGGGCGGCGCAGACGTGGTCCTGACCGCCGGCGCCGACCTGAACGGTCGTCGGCAATCCGGTGGCCGCCGCAGCGGCGGGGAGCACCGGGCCGAGGGGATGGCCGCTGGGGACCAGCGGGGCCAGCAGGGCCGGATCGAGCGCAGCGGCATCCAGCAGCTCGTCCGACCACCGGCGGGCCGCCAGATCGAACAGCATGGTCCGCGATGCCAGGGTGTGGTCGGTCGCCATCCGCCCGCTCAGCCGATAGGCGGCCCAGTCTGCGATGTTGAGCCACCGCCTCCCCCGCCGCCAGGCATCACCGCGGTGCTCCCGCATCCACAGCATCTTGGTCGCCCCGAACACGGCCCGCGGCGGGATCCCCGTGATGGCCGTCGTCCTGGCCGCTCCGACGTTCTCCACCCACCATGCGGCCTGCGGTTCGGTCCGGGGGTCGAACCAGGCCAGTACCGGGGCCACCGGTACTCCACCGTCGTCGACCAGCACCCCGGACTCCCCCATCGATGCGGTGGCGATGGCGACCGGTTGGTTGGCGGCGGCCGCCAGTCGGTTGGTCACCCGGCGCAGCACCGCGCAGGCGGTGGCCCAGAGTTCATCGGCGTCGTACTCGGCGCCGCCGTCGGCGGTGCGGTGGGTCGGGGTCGCCATCGCCGCCGCCGCCAGTTCCCGGTCGGCCGCATCGAACGCCACGGCCTTGATGCCGGTCGTCCCCAGATCGAGACCGATGAACGCCTCGGCCATCAGGCGTCCGGCGCCAGGGTGACCTTGACCGAGTTCGCTCCGCCGGCGGTCAGCTCCAGGGCGGTGTCGATCTGGGAGAACGGCAGCCGATGGGTGATGATCCGGTCCATCGGCAACACCCCGTCGGCCAGCATCTCGATGGCCCGGGGGTAGCAGTACGGCCCGAGATGGGCCCCGAGGACGTTCAGCTCCTTCCGATCCCCGATGATCGACCACTCGGTGGTCACCTTCTCCTTGAACACCCCGAAGACGACGAAGGTCCCGAGCTTCCGCAACATCCGCAGCCCCTGATCGACCGCGCTCGGGTGGCCGGACGCTTCGAGGAAGACATCGCAGCCGTACCCCTCGGTCAGGCCCCGCACCTCGTCGATGACATCGACCTCGCCGGGGTCGAGGGTCATGTCCGCCCCACACGCCCGGGCCAGGGCCAGCCGATCCGGATGGAGGTCGCTTGCGATCAGCAGACCTGGTTGCTTCCGTCTTGCGGCGGCGATCATCCCGAGCCCGATCGGGCCACAGCCGGCAACGACCACCGTGTCCCCGGCCTGGATGTCACCCCGGTCGACGGCGTGGATGGCGCAGGCCAGGGGCTCGATGAAGACACCGTGGTCGATCGCCACCGTCGCCGGCACCCGATGGTTGATGGCGTTGGCTGGGAAGACCATGTAGTCCGACATCGCCCCGTGACAGTGCTGACGGAAGCCGTAGATCTCGGTGTTGTGACACATCCAGTACTGGCCCCGGTTGCAGAACCGGCAACTCCAACACGGTGTGATCTGCTCGCTGAGCGCGGTGTCTCCCAGGGCGAGGCCGTGGCGCTCGCCCGCCCCCTCCCCCAGTCCGACCACGGTACCGATGAACTCGTGGCCGGGGACGACCGGCGGCTGGACGAACCCCGGCATCCCGTCGCCGGGCCAGTAGCCGAACGCCCCCTTCCAGCAGGCGACGTCGCTGGCGCAGAGCCCGGCGCTGTGCACCCGCAACAGGACCTCGCCCGGCCCGGCGGTCGGTACCGGCTTCTCCTCGTGGCGATAGTCGTGGGGGCCGTGGCAGATCACGCAGGCCATGGTCGAGGGCAGGTGATCGAGCTGGTCCATCAACCGGCCAGCTCCGGCGTGTGGACCACCAGGTCGTCCTCGAGACTCCGGGACGGTGTGATCCCGGCGTCGGCGAGGCGGCCGTGGTACTCCCGGCAGGCGTCTGCGGGGGCCAGGTGCCCGTCGGCGACGACCCGGAGCAACTCGGTGAAGATGACCGGGTCGTCAGCGACCTTGATCCGTCGACCGAACAGGGCGACTCGGCCACCGTGGCGCTTGACCTGTTCGACCAGGGTGAACGAGTCGTTCGCGGTTCCCGGCGGGCCGCCGAGGACCCCGACCACCACATCCAGGCCGGCGACCAGCTCCTCCAGCGCCTCGGGCCCGTTGTAGACGACCTTGAGGAACTCGGGCCGACTGGCCCGGGGCACCCCGGCAAGCATCCGGGCGATGCAGTCGTTGACGTAGGCCCCGACCGGGCCGTCCAGCCCGGCGTCGACGTTCGGATTGAACACCTCCACGAAGTGCCGGAATCCACCGGCTGCGGCCTCGGCCCGGAACTCCCGGTACCGGAGCAGCGACCGCTCGTCGGCGTCGAGGTCGTTGTTGAACGTGATCGACCACAGCCCGAGGGGGACGTCGACCGGTTGGTCCGGCTCCGGCGTGAGGGTCCCGTACATCGCC
Source organism: Actinomycetota bacterium (assembly GCA_039029715.1). Classification (GTDB taxonomy): domain Bacteria; phylum Actinomycetota; class Acidimicrobiia; order Acidimicrobiales; family SZUA-35; genus JAHELU01. The sequence goes on from JBCCFN010000035.1 coordinate 19,029, forward strand.
TCGGTCACGGTGGTGGTGGCAAACGGTCGAGACGGCCGGGACGGATAGGAGCCGCCACGGACATGCCAGATGTCGGTGGTGTCGTTCGCCCGGATCGCCGGGGTGACCGGTGAGGCGTCGAACAGTCGCCGATCCCGGGCCAGATCGTCCATCGTCGAGACCGAGGCGAGCAGAATGTCGATGTCCGCCCGCTCCACCATGGTCGCCATCTGGTCCCGCCAGGCCGCCGGGGCGATCCCCTGGGCCACGGTCGGCCGGAGCCCGCCACCCATGTCAGGGTCTGCGGCGTAGCAGATGATGAAGTCGTCGGTGGCAGGGTCGGTAGCCAGCGCGGCGAGCTTGGCATCCAGGGTCTTCACCCCGCCCTGTCTAGTCGATCCTCTCGTTCGTTACGAACGAGGGCGACCTCACACCGAGGTGGCGAGCGTGGCCACCCCGACCAGGATGAACCCCACCGCTCCGACTCGGCTCAGGATCGCAACCGAGATCCGGCGAGCGAGCGCTCGACCGGACAGGACGGCGACCGCCGTGGCGGTCACCATCGCCGCCAACGATCCGATCCAGACCACCACGACACCGCGGTCTGCGGCCAGGGCGGCCGACGACAACATGGTCTTGTCCCCGACCTCGGCGATGAAGAACGCCAGCGCCGCCCGGGCCAGGCTGAGACGGACGTGACCGCCGGACTGCTCGGCCGGGCCGTCGACGCCGGTGCGCCAGGTCCAGGCCCCGAACGCGAGGAAAAGCAGACCGGCCACGATGGCGGTCGTCCGGTCAGGGATGGCACTCGACACGGCGGCGCCGGCCGTGACCGACAGGGTCTGGAGCACGACGAGGGCGACCGTTAGGACGGCCAGGGTTCGGACCGCACCGTGACGGGTGGCGGTGGTGAGGGCAACCAGCTGGGTCTTGTCACCGAGCTCGGCGATCAGGATCAGCGCGAAGGCGACGGCGATGTCAGTCACGGCAACGCCCCGGGCGGTGGGCGGTGATCGAGACCATCTGACTGTCCTCCCTCGCCCGGCGAGGACATCGGGAGACGCCTCGACCAGGCAACCGATCTGCGGATGCTGGCCGAAGGTCTTGCTCACCGCTGCTGCGGCACGGGGACCGGGGCTCATCACCCAGCGTGTCGATCACCCGACGAGGAGCTACTCCCCTTCGCGTGGGTAATCATACCGCAGGGGGTGGTCGAACGACGAGCCTGGATCTCACCGGATCACCGATCCGGTCATTCTTCACGATCGTTACCAATACTGACTACGCTGCGATCATGCGCTTCGGGGGGAAGATCGCACTGGTCACCGGTGGAACGACCGGGATCGGCCTGGCCGCCGCGGTCCGCCTGGCCTCCGAGGGCGCCGCGGTCACGGTGTCCGGCCGCCGGGCCGAGCCGGCGACCGATGCGCTGGCCGCCATCGAGGCCGCAGGTGGACGGGCCCACTTCGTCCAGGGCGACGTCGCGATTGCCGAAGACGTCGAGCGAATGGTCGGCGACACCGTCGAGGCGTTCGGCGGCCTGGACATCGCGGTGAACAACGCCGGGATCGGCGGTCGATTCACCCGAAGCCACGAGCTGGCCGAGGACTACTTCCGGCAGGTCATAGACGTCAACCTGACCGGGGTGTGGCTGTCGATGAAGTACGAGATCCCGCCGATGCTCGACCGCGGCGGTGGCAGCATCGTCAACATCTCCTCCACCGCCGGGCTCAAGGCCGGCCCGGTGGCCGGCGCGGCCTATGTGGCGGCCAAGCACGGGGTGGTCGGCCTGAGCAAGACCGGGGCGGCGGAGTACGCAGCCGACGGGATACGGATCAACTGCCTTGCGCCGGCGGTGATCGAGACTCCGTTGGCCGCCGAGTCGTTCGCCGACCCGGACCTGCGAGCCCTCGTCGAGGCCAAACACCCGATCGGCCGGATCGGGACCCCGGAGGACGTGGCCGCTGCCATCGCCTACCTGGCGTCAGACGAGGCGGCGTTCGTGACCGGTACCGTCCTTCCGGTCGACGGCGGGTTCCTGCTGTGATCGGCGATCCGGCCGAGCGGCTCTCGTCCCCCCGGATCGACCTGGTGGCCCCGGAGGCCATGGACGCCGAGCAGCGGGGCCTGATGACCGAGACCCAGGCGCAGCTGGGCCTGTTCCAGCTGTGCGCCCGCCATCCCGAGGTGCTGCGCCGGCTCAAGGCCACCGGCTCGTTCGCCAACCGGGAGACCCGGATCGCCGGCCGGGACCGGGAGCTGATGATCCTCCGTATGAGCTGGCTGCTCGACAGCGAGTTCGAGTGGGGCCAGCACTACGACCCGGCGATGGCGGCCGGGCTCTCTCCGGCCGATGCCGAGCGGGTCAAGGTCGGCCCGGACGCCGACGGGTGGGACGACTGGGACCGGGGGGTCCTGTCCGCCATCGACGGCCTGGTCTCCGACTGCATGATCCCGACCGCCGCCTGGGAGTCGCTCCGGAGCCGCTACGACGAGGAGACGATGCTCGAGTTCGTCATCTTCTTCGGGCACTACACGATGGTCGCGACCTTCGCCAACACCTTCGGCCTCGGGACAGCACCGGGCCGACCGGGCTTCGATGGGAGACGTGACGGATGACGAAACGCCAGATGCACCTCAACGCCTTCGTGCTGTACTGCGCCGCCCCGGTGACCAGGCTCAGCTGGGTCTACCCGGAGGAACGAATGCGTCATCAGTGGTGGGAGATGCCGTACTGGGAGGAGATCGCCGCAACCCTGGAGGAGGGGTCGTTCGATGCGCTCTTCTTCGCGGACAACATCGGCGGCTACGGCAACGACCCGGACTCGATCCGCTACGGCAACCACTTCCCGCTGCTCGACCCCGCCATGCTCGTCCCCCGGCTGGCCGCAACCACCGAACGACTCGGGTTCGTGGTCACGATGTCGACCACGTTCGTCTCGCCGTACCAACTGGCTCGAGCGACCCAGACGCTCGACCACGTGACCGAGGGTCGTATCGCCTGGAACATCGTGACCTCGGTCAACCCCCATGAGGGTGACAACGTCGGTATCCCGCTGCCCCCACACGATGACCGCTACGAACGGGCCCACGAATACATGGACGTCGTCTACGCCCTGTGGGACTCATTCGAGCCGGACGCGCTGGTCATGGACCACGACAACCGAGTGATGGCCGACCCGGACAAGGTCCACCGGATCGACTTCGAGGGGACCTGGCACCGGTCGGCGGGGCCACTCAGCGTCATGCCCGGTCCCCAGGGCCGGCCGGTCCTGGCCCAGGCCGGTGCATCGGAGGCCGGCCTGGCGTTCGCGGCCAAGCACGCCGAGATGGTGTTCGCGCCGGCGGGGACCGACGGGCAGCGGCGGGACATGGTGGCCGACCTCCGGACCCGAGCCTCGGACAACGGGCGGGACCCCTACGACCTGAAGATCGTGTTCACCCACGGCCCGATCGTGGCCACCACCGACGTCGAAGCCGAGGCGATCCAGGCCGAGATCCTGGCCAGGCCGGGGTACGACGCCGACATCGCCGCCATCCGGTCTGCGGCCGGCTTCGACCTTCGGACCGTCGACCCCGACACCCCGCTGTCCGAGATCCTGGACCGGGTGACCGGAATGCGCGGCCCGTTCGAGGCGGCGGTTGCGGCAGACGACCCGACCGTCGCCCAGTTCGCCGCCCGGTTCCGGAACCAGGCGGCGGACAGCCGGTTCGTCGGGACCCCGACCTCGATCGCCGACGAACTGGAGGCGCTGATGGACGCTACCGACGCCGACGGCTTCCAGTTCTCACCCACCTATTACCCGCCGGACTGCTTCCGAGCGATCGTCGACCTGCTCGTCCCCGAACTGCAGCGCCGCGGCCGGGTCCGCTCCGGCTACGCCGGTCGAACACTTCGGGAGAACCTTCTCGGCTGAGTCGGCAGGACTGGCGCCGGTCAGCGGATCCGTTCGCCGGTCACCGGGTGCGGGCCTTGGACGGTCACCATCGCCCCGTCGAACCGGTCCCCGTCGATCGTGCCCCGGAATCTCATGGTGAAGTCGGTCATCACCGTCTTGTGGACGGCGACGAAGGTGACCTCTTCGCCGTCGAAGGTTGCACTGACCGGCAGGGGCCCCTCCGGACTCTGATAGATGCCGGTCCCGTCTGCGGCCAGCGCAACGACCGGCCGTTCCTCGCCCCGCATCGTCTGAAAGCGGAGCCGCCATCCTCCGACCGCAGCCGGCTGGTTCGTGTCCATGGTGGAGCCAAGCATAGAACGCCCACCGGCACCGGTCTCTAACGTTCGTTACGATATCGGCGTCCACCGACCGACACGCTGGAGGGCCCGTGCCACCGAACATCGTCATCGCCTTTGCAGACGACTGGGGTCGCTACGCAAGCGCCTACCGGGGGCGGGCGGGAGCCAGTCCGTGGAACGAGTTGATCGAGACCCCGACCTTCGACGCCATCGCCACCGACGGCGCCCTGTTCCTCAATGCGCTGGTCCCGGCCCCGACCTGCACCCCCTGCCGCAGCTCGATCCTGGCCGGGAGGTACTTCTGGCAGACCGGCCTGGGGTCGATCCTGATGGGCTCGGAATGGGACGACGACATTCCGACCTTCCCGTTGGAGCTCGAGGCCCGGGCCGGCTACGAGGTCGGCCACACCTACAAGGTGTGGAGCCCGGGCCAGACCCGCAACGCCCCGATGGGCGGGTTGCGGACCGCGTACAACCAGGCCGGCATGGACTTCAACCAGTTCTCCCACTACGTGACCGCGTTCGGGGAGACCTACGGCATCGAGGTGGCAAAGGAGCTGCTGTACACCGAGACCAGGGACAATGTGCGGTCGTTCCTGCTCAGCCGGCGGACCGACCGGCCGTTCTGTTACTGGTGGGGGCCGGCCAACACCCACCGGTCGTGGGAGCGGGGATCGGGCAAGGCGCTGTGGGGTATCGACCCCGACGACCTCGAGGGTCGGATGCCCGGCTTCCTCCCGGACGTCCACGATGTTCGGGAGGACTGCGCCGACTATCTGGGCGAGTGCCTGGCCTTCGACCGCGGCCTCGGCGTCCTGGTCGAGGAGTTGCAGCGGGCCGGGGTCTACGACGACACGATCATCGTGGTCAGCGGCGACCACGGGATCCCGGGGATCCCCCGGTCGAAGAACAACCTCTACGACATCGGCTGCGAGGTCGCCCTGGCCATCCGCTGGCCCGGAGTGATCGAACCCGGCCGGGTGATCGACGACTTCGTCAACCTGATGGACTTGGGTCCGACCCTGTGCGAGGCCGGCGGAATCGATCCGCCGGCCGGGATGAGCGCCACCAGCCTCCTGCCGGTCCTGCACAGTCCAGACAGCGGCCAGGTCGAAGCGGACCGTGACATGGTGGTCACCGGCCGGGAGCGCCACGTGGCCCACGCCCGAGCCGGCTACCTCCCCTATCCGCAACGGGCACTCCGGGAACGGGACTTCATCTACATCATCAACTTCGAGCCGGATCGATGGCCCATGGGTGACCCGATCGACCTCGACGACCCGGACCGTCAGCCGACCTGGGACCAGCTGGCCAACAATCCGCTGCGGACCCTGATGGACTGGGACGCCGGCCCGACCAAGGCCTGGATGGTGCTGAAGCGGGAGGACCTGGACGTCGAGCCGCTGTACGACCTGGCGGTCGGCAAGCGGCCTCGTGAGGAGCTCTACGACCTCCGCACCGATCCCGACTACCTCCACAACGTGGCCGACGACCCGGCCTACGAGGAGGTCCGGGCCCGGATGGAGGCGCGGTTGTTGTCGATCCTGCGGGACAACGACGACCCCCGGTTGACCGAGGAGCCCTGCCGATACGAGCTGGAACCTTACGCCGGCCCCCCGGACACCACGTGGTTCGCTTATATGTGGTTCCAGAAGTAGGGACGCAGCCCAAGC